>CANRHF010000106.1 GCA_947630345.1 uncultured Oscillospiraceae bacterium
GACCTGTGGCGGTGGAGCCGGTTCTGGGCCTACGCCATCTCCGCCGCGGTCTTCTGCGCCGTCCATGTGCTGAGCTATGTGGGGCGGTACGAGCCCGCCCTGCTGGCGCTGAATTTCCTGCAATATCTGCCCGCGGGGCTGATTCTGGCCTGGGCCTATGAAAAGAGCGGCTCCATTGCCTGCCCCATCCTCATCCACATGGGGGTGAACGCCTGGGGTATGATCTCCGTCCTGACGGCCCCCTGAAAGGAGGAAGTATGCCGAAAATCATTCAACTTTCCCCCCAGATCGCCAACCTGATCGCCGCAGGCGAGGTGGTGGAGCGCCCGGCGTCCGTTGTCAAGGAGCTGCTGGAAAACGCGGTGGACGCCGGGGCCTCCCAGATCACCGTGGAGCTGCGGGACGGGGGCATGACCTTCCTGCGGGTGACGGACAACGGCTGCGGCATGACCCCCGAGGACGCCCGCACCGCCTTCCTCCGCCACGCCACCTCCAAGCTGCGGCAGGCGGAGGACCTGGCCGCCATCACCACCATGGGCTTCCGGGGGGAGGCCCTGGCGGCCATTGCCTCCGTGAGCCGGGTGGACCTGCTGACCAAGACCGCCGGGAGTCTGGCGGGGGTGAGCCTCCATCTGGAGGCGGGGACCGTCACCGAGGAGAGCGAGGCGGGCTGCCCGGAGGGCACCACCATTTTGATCCGGGACCTGTTTTTCAATACCCCCGCCCGGATGAAATTCATGAAGTCCGACACGGTGGAGGGCAGCCGGTGCGCCGCCGCCATCCAGCTCCAGGCCCTGGCCCACCCCTCCGTCGCCTTCCGGTTCCTCAAGGATGGGAAGGAGGTCCTCTCCACCCCCGGCACCGGCAGCCTGATGGACGCCGCTTACAGCGTCTATGGCAAGAGCTGGGCTTCCATGGTGCCGGTGGAGAGCCGCTGGGAGGGATACAGCTTAACAGGTTTTGTCTGCAAGCCCAGCGACGCCCGGCCCAGCCGGAATCAGCAGACCTTTTTTGTCAACGACCGACCGGTGAAGGACCGGCTCCTGACTACGGCGCTGGAGGAGGCGTACCGCAACCAGCTGATGGTGGGCAAGTTCCCCACCTGCCTGCTGCATCTGCGCCTGCCCCCCGGGGTGGTGGACGTCAACGTTCACCCCGCCAAAACAGAGGTCAAATTTTTAAACGAAAAGGCGGTATTCGACTGCGTGCAGTACGGGGTCCTGGGGGCATTGAACAAGGCCCCGGACCGGCCCCAGGTGCGGTTCCAGACCGGGACCTCCCAGAAGACCCAGCCGGTCCAGCAGGAGCCCCGGAAGGACTTTTTCAAGACTGTGACCCCGGCGGAGTTCCGGGCCTTTTCCCAGACCCTCCGCGCCGCCCCCGCGCCGGACCCGGTATCCGCCGCCGCCACGGCCTCCAAGCTGCCCCTGCGGCAGCGGACCGCGATTCCCAAACCGGAGAATCCCGGCCCCCAAAGGCGCGTCCTGGAGGCGGTCTCCGCGCCCGCTGCCGATCCAAAACCGGCTCCCCAGCCCGCCCCTGAGCCGATCCCTGAGCCGGAGCAGACGGTCCTGCCCATGCCGGAGGAGATCCCCTGGCGCCTGGTGGGGGAGCTGTACCTTACTTATTTGATTGTGGAGCAGGGGGAGAACGCCTACCTGATTGACAAGCACGCCGCCCATGAGCGGATCCTCTTTGACAAGCTCCGGGGCAACCAGGAGCCCATCGCCTCCCAGGCGCTGCTGACGCCTGTCACCTGCCGACTATCCCCCGGGGAGGCGGGGGAGCTGCTGGAAAACAGGACCCTGCTGGCAGAATTGGGCTTTGAGATCGACGAGTTTGGGGAAAATACGGTGCTGCTCCGGCAGATCCCCATGGACCTGTCCGAGGCCGACGGGGAGGAGGCAATCCAGGCGCTGGCCGCCGATCTTCTCAACGGCCGCCGGGCCAAGGCGGAGAACGTCCGGGACGAGCTGCTCCACACCGTGGCCTGCAAGGCCGCCATCAAGGCCGGCTGGCAGACCGATGAGCGGGAGCTGCTGGCCCTGGCGGAGCAGGTCATGGCCCGGGAGGACCTGAAGCACTGCCCCCATGGCCGGCCCATCTGCGTCACCCTCAGCAAGAAGCAGCTGGAAAAGCAGTTTAGGAGGACCTAGGCCATGGAACAAAAGGGCTTTAACGCGAACCAGCTCAAGGTCGTGGCCATCATTGCCATGACCTTGGACCACTTTACCGACGTCCTGTTTCCCGGCTATCCCACGGAGTGGTATTTTCTGGTGATCCACCTTCTGGGCCGGCTGACGGCCCCCATCATGTGGTTTTTCGTGGCGGAGGGGTATCACTATACCCGGAACTGGAAAAAATATTTCGGGCGGCTCCTGGGCTTTGCGCTCCTTTCCCACTTTGCCTACAATTTTGCCTTCGGCATTTCCTTCGTGCCCTTCCGGGCGTCGGTTTTTAACCAGACCAGCGTCCTGTGGGCCTTGGCCTTGGGCCTGCTGGCCCTGGCGATCTCCGACGGGAAGCTGACTTGGCTCCAGGCCCAGTGGCAGCGGACTCTGGGGGTCATGGGCTGCTGCGTCCTGGCCTTTCCCGCCAACTGGAGCAGCCCCGCCGTAATGGCCATCGTCTCCATGGGCTCCAACCGGGGCAATTTCAAAAGACAAATGGCGGGGATGCTGCTCTGGGCCGGGGTGTATGCCCTGGTGTACTTCCTGTTTATCGACCGGGTCTATGGCATTTTGCAGCTGGGCGTGGCGCTGACCATCCCCCTGCTGGCCCGGTACAACGGGGAGCGGGGGGCGTGCAAATGGCTGCCCAGGTTTTTCTACTTTTATTATCCTGCCCACCTGTTCCTCTGCGGGCTGCTGCGGCTGGCCCTCTGGGGGGATGTGGGCGTGCTGGTGGGCGCGTGAGATGGGAAGGAAAATCATCTGCATCGCCGGGCCCACCGCCTCCGGCAAGACCGCCCTGGCGGTCTCCCTGGCCAAGGAGTTAAATGGGGAGGTCCTCTCCTGCGACTCCATGCAGGTCTACCGGGGCATGGATATCGGCACCGCCAAGCCCACCAAAGATGAAATGGATGGCGTTCCCCACCATATGCTGGATGTGGCGGACCCGAATGAGGATTTTTCCGTCAGCAGGTTTTGCGTCCTGGCGGAGCCTATTTTGGAGGACATTCTGGCCCGGGGCCGGACCGCCATCCTGGCGGGGGGCACCGGCCTGTACATGGACGCCCTGATCCGGGGCGGGGATTTCGCTCCCGCGCCGGTCCCCGGCCTCCGGGAGGAGCTGGAGGCCCAGGCGGAGCGGGAGGGCATGGAGGCCATGTACGCCCGCCTCCGGGACGTGGACCCGGAGACCGCCGCCCGCCTCTCCCTCTCCGATAAAAAGCGGATCCTTCGGGCCCTGGAAGTGTACCTGCAAACCGGCGGCACCATCACGGCCCACAACCGCCGGACCCAAACCGTTCCGCCCAGGTACGATCCAATTTGGCTGGGCCTGACCGCCGCGGACCGGCAGGCGCTATACCGCCGGATCGACGCCCGGGTGGAGCAAATGGTGGATCGGGGTCTGCTGGAGGAGATCCGGGGGCTGCTGGCTTCCGGGGTGCGCCGGGAGGCCACCGCCATGCAGGCCATCGGCTACAAGGAATTTCTCTCGGTGCTGGACGGGGCGGAGCCTCTTTCCCAGGCGGTGGAGACGGTCCAGCGCTCCAGCCGCCGCTATGCCAAGCGCCAGCTCACCTGGTTTCGCCGGAATCCGGCGATCCGGTGGATTTCCTGGGAGGAGGACGACCCTCCCGCAAAAATTGTTGCGAGCGCCCGACGGATTCTTCAAGAATCCGACAAGTGAAATCTGCTACCATATGGGTATCCCAAAAGAAAGAAGGTATCCATATGTCTGAGGCAGTCAAGGAAGCCGTCAATTTGCAGGACGCGATTTTGCGGGAGGTGCGCCGGGATAAGGTCCCGGTGACATTGTTCCTGATGAACGGGTTCCAGCTTCGGGGTGTCATCGTTGGCTTTGACAGCTATGTGGTGGTGCTTCTGTCGGATGGCAAGCAGCAAATGATCTATAAGCATGCCATCTCCACCCTTGCTCCCTTCCGCCCGCTGAAGTCGGCGGCGCCGGGGGCTTGAATCCCAGGGCGGCGGGGCTCCTGCCGCCCCTGTTCATTTTTTGAGAAAGAGAAAGAAGGGGTCCCATGTCAATCACGGAAAATGTGGCCCGGGTCCGGGCCCAGATCGCCCAGGCGGCTCTGGCCGCCGGAAGAAAGCCGGAGGAGGTTAGGCTCTGCGCCGCCACCAAGATGAACGACGCCGCCGCCGTCCGGGAGGCCATCGCCGCCGGGGTGGACTGCTGCGGAGAGAACCGGGTCCAGGAGTTGGTGCAGAAAAGCCGGGAGAACGCCTACCTTGGCGCGCCGGTCCACTTTATCGGCCGCCTACAGACCAACAAGGTCCGCCAGGTGGTGGGGAAGGTCGATCTGATCCAGAGCGCCGACCGGCTCCATCTTCTGGAGGCCCTCCAGGCCGAGGCCGTCCGGCAGGGCATCATCCAGGACATTCTGCTGGAGGTCAACGTGGCGGGGGAGGAGAGCAAGGGCGGCTTCGCCCCGGAGGAGATTCTTCCTCTGGTGGAAAATTTCGGCCGTTTTTCCGCTTTGCGGGTGCGCGGACTCATGACCGTCCCGCCAATCTGCCAAAATTCGGGAGAGAATCGCAAATTTTTTCAAGAAATTTTAGACCTTTCTGTTGACATTGGGGCAAAAAAATACGATAATGTATGTGTAGATATTCTGTCCATGGGGATGTCCGGGGATTTTGCCGACGCCATCGCCTGCGGAAGCACCATGGTGCGTGTAGGGACTGCGATTTTCGGTCCCCGGCGCTACGCCGCGCCCCAGCCATAGAATGATGGAACATACAGGAGGATATATCAATTATGAGCTTTTGGGACAATGTAAAGAAATTCACCCAGCCCTACGCCGACGACGATTACGATGATTACGACGACGAGGATCAGGAAGACTACGAGGAGGAGCAGGAAGAACCCGCTCCCCGGCAGAGCCGCAGGGCCCCGGCCTTTTCCCAGTCCGCCGCGCAGCAGGATCCTACGCCCGACTTTTCGGCGCCCCCCACGGTTTCTACAACTTCCAGCGCCGCTTCCGTTTCCGGCAGCTCCAGCTTGGGCAGCAGCGGTTTTTCCGGCCAGGTCCTGAGCATGGGTTCCTCCGGCAGCAAGCAGGAGGTCGTTCTGTTCCACGCCAAGGCTTTTGACGACGCCGCCCGGGCGGCGGACGATCTGCGCAGCCGGAAGGCCATCATTCTCAACATGGAGAATGTGGACAAGGCGCTGACCCGTCGGGTGGTGGATTTCCTGTCCGGCTGTGTCTACGCCGTGGACGGGAAGGTGAAGAAGATCGCCCAGTCCACCTACCTCTTCTGCCCCCACAGCATGGATATCGTCGGCGACCTGGAGGCCTTCCAGGGCGAGGTTGAGAGTTACATCTGATTTATCAAGGAAGGATCGCGCTTATGATTACACCGCAGCAAATCGATCAGGTCTCCTTCAGCCGCGCCACCTTTGGCGGCTATGACATGCAGTCGGTGGACGAGTTCCTGGAGCCGCTGACCGAGGATTATATCACCCTTTACAAGGAGAACGCCCTGCTCAAGAGCAAGATGCGGGTTCTGGTGAGCAAACTGGAGGAGTACCGGAAGAACGAGGCCAGCATGAAGGACGCCATTGTTAACGCCCAGAAGACCTGCGACCGGATGGTGAAGGACGCCGAGGCCAAGTGCGCCAAGATGCTCAGCGACGCCAACGCCGCCGCGGCGGAGAACGCCCGGAACGCCGACGGCCTGATCGCCGCGGAAAACGCCCGGGTGGACGACGCCCGCCGGGCCGCTAGCGCCAAGATCGACGAGATCGAGGAGCAGCTTCGGGCCTGCATCCAGGCTCTGGACCGGATCAAGGAGGCCAACAAGCCCCTGACCCCCGCGCCTGCCGCACCCGCCGCGCCCGCCGCCCGCACTGCCGCCACGCAGCAGGCCTTTGACTATGAGAAGACGGCGCGCCCCGCGCCGGCTCCCAAGCAGCCAGATCCGGCGGACGCCGTGGCGGACGAGATCGCCCACACCCTGGAGTCCCTGGTGGGCACCACGGAAGAGTCCGCGCCGAAAGCGGCCCCCCAGCATCCCACGTCGGACACCACCAGCAAGTTTACCAATCTCCGGTTCGGGCGGAATTACGACCCCACCCACAACAACAAGAAATAACCGCAATGCCATGACGAGGACAGGCGGTTTGGCCCACCCCCTTCAGAGAGCTGCCGGCTGGTGCGAGGCAGCGGTGGAGGCCGGACCGTATCCCCTCTGAGCAGCGTGCCGAAAAGCAGTAGGCCACGCCGGGCGCGCCCGATACAGCGCGGTAAGCGCCGGGGGGCTCCCCGGAACAAGAGTGGTACCGCAGAGGTTTCGCGCCTTTGTCTCTTAATTAAGAGACAAAGGCGCTTATTTTTAATCAGAATAGCAGGAGGTCAACCCCAATGGATTACAAATCCACCATCATCACGCCGAAAACCGACTTTCCCATGAAGGCAAACCTT
>CANRHF010000107.1 GCA_947630345.1 uncultured Oscillospiraceae bacterium
GACAGCGCCTTTTTCCTGTTCTGCGAACCGGAGGGACTGACTTCTGAATTTCTGGATGAGGCGGCCGAATCCTATAACCTGATGCTGGTCATCCGATATGATGAAGATGCCGGGGAATTATATTCTCGGCTCCGTGATTTTGGACTGCTGTATTCCGCATGGTTTTCATACGGCCAAAAGGATTTGCAATCCATTGTAAATGGGGATCTTTTTTACAGCGTACAGCAATTCTCTCCTGCCTTTACGGTACTCCTGCCGGAACAGGGCTGCCCGGATGCCATTTCGCGGCTTGTCTATCAGACTGTGCAGCAGGCGCGTAAGGAACAAAGATACCATACCATGCTTTGGGATCTGAAGGGAGACAACAGTACGGTAGATCATATCATTTCCGATGATGTTTGTTGTGTCTTGTTTGACACGGATGGAAACCTGTGCGATTGGAGCGGGCCGGTAAAAAGTGGTCAGTACAATCTTTTTCAAAACGACTTGAAGGATATTTTTGTGCGTGCGTGCCCGAAGAAAGGATGTCTAGCAGTATGAATCCAGGAAAAATCGGCGTTGTAGATGTGGGCGGCGGATTTCGCGGCGTCTATGCCGCGGGCGTTTTAGATTATTGCATGGATCAACAGATTCAATTTGATGTTGGAATTGGCGTTTCTGCGGGAAGCGCCAATCTGATTTCTTATGCGGCCGGACAGCGCGGGCGCAATCTCCGGTTTTACACGGAGTATGGACGGCGCGGACAGTACGCCGGGATCGGGAATTTCCTGTTCAAAAGATCCTTTGTGGATCTGGACTATGTTTACAGCACCCTGAGCAATTCAGATGGGGAAAATCCCTTGGATTATTTCGCCGCAATCGCCAGCCCCATGGAGTTTGTCGCCGTTGCCACCGAAGCGGAGACAGGCCGCGCGAAGTATTTTGGAAAACAGGATATGTCGCCGGACGATTACAGCATCATGAAAGCGTCCAGCGCGATCCCATTTGTCTGCCATCCCTATTCGGTAGAAGGAATTCCGTATTTTGACGGCGCGTTAAGCGATCCGGTCCCCATCCAAAAGGCTTTTGAACGCGGGTGCGAAAAAGTCGTTCTGCTTTTGACCTTGCCGGAAAACACGGTGCGAACCTCCGATAGAGACAAAATACTCGCCGCCCGAATTCGAAAAAAATACCCGCTGGCAGCTCAAAAGCTGGCACAGCGGGCAGATCAGTATAATAGCGGCGTGGAAATGGCACGCAGATTGAGAACAGAGGGGAAGGTCTTGATTATTGCGCCGGATGATACCTGCGGCGTAAGTACGCTCAGCAGAAACACCGATGCACTTCATAAACTCTATGAAAAAGGATACCGGGACGGAGAGCAAATCCGGTCGTTTATTCAATGACTGTTATGTTCCGGGCCAAGCGCTTCGGCTCCGGCTTCCGTGGAATTCATTTCCCTATAAATCGCCGCCGCTCCGCCTTGAATGATTTGCTTGATCTTTGTGACAAACTCTTCCGGCAGCATACATTGTTTCTCCAACAGCCATCTTTCAATCGCGCAGAGCACGGCGTCCGCGAAAAAATTGATGGTGAACTCGTCGGCGGCGTCATCGCTGAGAAATTGAGTGATTCGCATTTTGATCAGGGGGAAGAGATACTCCCGAAGATGATCAGCTAAAGAGTTTTGGCCTTTGATCATCAATGCCTTGCGGTAAAACGCCCTGTTTGCGTAAAAGTGTTCGCAGGCCCGCTCGATCAGTTCCCAGCGGTCATCGGAGGGCAGATCTTTCGCGCTGTCTCTGGCGAACGAGATAAACTCCGTATCGAAAATCCAGTTGACCAGATCGTATTTGTCTTTGAAATGATAATAAAAGCTCTTTCGATTCATATCGCACCGCTCGCATATCTGCGCGATCTGAATTTTATCGAAGGGCATTTCCTCCATAAGCTCCCGCAGTGCGGCGGCCAGCGCCCGTTTCGTAATATTGGAATCTGCCATCCGGTTTTCCTCCCTTACTGTCATCTCGGGATGCCAGGATATCCCGACATATCATCTCGCTGCCGAACTTGGCGATCCACTGTGGATAAAAAGAACGAGCCTTACCCACCGCGGCAGATAAGTCTCGTCGTTTCAGATGATACCAGGAAAGACTCCGGTGTGTTGGAATCACCGCACAAAGGTGCCGACTACTCCCTTATTCAAAGCAATTATATCATGGAATCCGCGTTTTTTCAACTGAATTCGGAAACTCCGTTTTGGACAGATAACGCTCTGTGTCCAAAAAAGTAACAATGTTCGTCCCAAGAGAAAAGTCCGCCGGGCGGACAGCTTTTCACGACCTGCGGCATACATTCGCCACCGTCGCCCTACAGAATGGGGTGGACATCCGCACGGTGTCCGGGATGCTGGGGCACACAGATCCCGGCTTCACTCTCCGTACCTACACCCACGCCACCAACCCCTTGCAGGTCCACGAGGCGGAAACGATCGGCAAGGTCCTGGCGGGGAGAAGATAGACTGAAAACGAATAAGGAAGCGCTCTAGACATACAAATCATCGTCCGAGGCGCTCCCTGTCATCCTATTGTCCTTCTAACTCTGTTCAGAATTTGCGCCGCGGTAAACAAAGAAAAAATCCATTTCGCAAAGAGGCCACAAGAAAGCAGAGAAGCAAAATTACCGTTTGCTGTGTGGGTCAGCCCCGCCGCCCACGCGCCGTTTCCGTTCCTGCCCTTTCCGCTTCTATCCGCTTGTGGGTCAGGGTGTGAGTCGGCTGTCCGGCCTCAATAGAAACCCGTATCTTTTCCCGAAAAAAACAACAAAGATCCCGGAAATCGTGGGATTTCCGGGATCTCAGTCTGTCAAAGAATTCCTGTTTTCGCTTCTTGAAAACAGGAATTCTTTGACAGACTGAGCAGCTTGTTGCTGCTATCCTCAGGGACATAGAATCTTCCACAAATAAAAGGATTCTCGTCTGCGATTGTAATTTAGTCTTTGCACTAACAGTATATTACCAGAGAATAAGATGAGACTATGGATCAATTCGTTCTATTATTGTCGCTGATTTGTATTCTGTCCCATCACTAGTTACAACATATCCCCGAAAAATATATGGACTTCCAATATCAAGAACAAAGTATCCAACGAAATTCGATAAAACTGATATTGGTTTTGAAAGAACTTCTGAATATGTCATAACGCCATTTTCATCATATGCTTCAACCCGAGTTTCAGTAATAGTCAGGTTGTTAGGGTTATCTATGCTAAAAAATACATACCATTTACCATTTGCTTCATTTCGTGTTATGTGATTATAAGTAACATGCAAACTTAAATTGTCAGATGCACCTGTATCTAATATGTAAACACGTACCGTTTTTTCACCAAGATCAGGAAAATTGGTAAAGCTAACACTAATATTTGAAATACCAACCGAAAGCGCTCTGATCATACCTGAATCATCTACTTGGACACAATCCGGGTTACTGCTAGTCCATGTAAGTGTATACTTAGATGCTGTTGATGGATAGATGGAATGACTGATAAGCATTTGCTCTCCAACTTCTAATGAGCACTCACCGATACCTATTGTCACCTCGAGACCTTTAACATATTTCTCTTCCGAATCAGTTATGGTTGGAGTATTCTGGGTGGATTGAAGATCTTCAGTTTCAGTATTTTCTGTGTCTGGACGCGTTGCTATCCCGTAAGCAAGTAAAATGATTATTATTACACTAGTAATCCAAGTTATTGCTTTGGCCTTGCTTCTTTTTTGGGTCAGCAGGAATGCGAAAAAACCAATCAAGAAAACTGCCAAAGCAATATTTTCAAGACTTGGGCTAACGTTCATTTTAGCACCTATAATAAGTGAAAATATAGATATCATGATTGGGAGGAGTGTAAGTTTGGATATTGGCTTACTTTCAGTATCATTTGACGAATTGCCATCGTTTTTCCAGAAATCCATATAAATGCCTCCTTTCGCCTGTACTTGATTCTAAGTATATTTATTTCTTTTTTGCTCTATTTGAGCATGACACTTTTTCCCCACATTGATCTTAGACCGCTTGCTTAATCCCCGGACAATTGTTGCGGATCCATACTTGCTGTTGATTGCATCATAAGCCTTATCCAACCGGCGAGCTTTCTCTCTGTCTCCATCAGGAAAAAGGGAGATCTGCGCAGTATCTTCCCGGGTAATAGTGGTGAGGGAAATGCCCAGCAGCCGCAGGGGTGTATGCCCGTCCCATAGCTCTGCGAAAAACTGTTTGCTGAGCTGGACACCTCTTTGAGATGTCTATCGGATCCGCTAGCGAGCGTTGGTGGGATCGGATTTTGAAATCGTTAGATCGGATTGACACCACCACGCAGTAGGCCTTTGCGCCGTCAGCTCGAATTCATGCGGTGACGCTATCAGCTAGGGCCAAGAGAACCTGATGAGCCTGTTCGGTACTTGTAACATCCTCTTCCAATGTAGTTGAGATACTGTATCCTTTAGCCTCTTCCATAGCAGCCGACACAGGAGATGGATCTATGCCGTTGGCATAATCGTGAATCTGCTGACCAAACTTAACTCCCACAATTCTCTGAACACGGGAAAGATCAGAGTTCGCCAGATCTCCAATCGTAATAATGTGCGCTTTCACCAGCTTTTCTGCAGTCGAACGGCCAACCGAGAACAATTCCTCAACCGGGAGTGGCCACATTTTCTGGAAAATCTCCTTACGAAACAGAGTATGCACTTTATCAGGGCTTTTCAAAATCGCTAGCCATCTTCGCAAGGAGCTTGCAGCTACTTATGCCGATGTTTACAGTGAAGTCCAGTTCATCTCTGATTTTGTCTTTTATCTGGTGCGCAACAGCTATCGGATCCGGATAGATCCGGTGTGTGCCGCTCATATCCGCAAAGCACTCGTCTATACTCACTTGTTCAACAACCGGAGCAAACCCTCTGACAATTGAAATGAATGCATGTGACGATTGCTCATACAACCTAAAATCTGGACTGGCAAGGAACAGCTCTGGACATTTTTGCAGGGCCAAAGTCACGGGTTCACCCGTTTTGATGCCATACTTCTTTGCAGGGATCGATTTCGCAAGGATAACGCCGGTTCGTTTTTCCCGATTGCCGCAAATCGCAGATGGGATCAGGTGGATATCGGGTTCTCCCAGACTGACCCTGCGGGTTGCTTCCCAGGAAAGGAATGCACTATTCACATCGATGTGAAAAATCAGCCTTTCCATAGAATTCCCCTCCCGCATAAAATGTTCCCTACTGCTTAATTATCGCTGATTCTCCGATGGTAGTCAAGAACAATCGCGCTGATATTTGGCATTTTTGTCTAGGCTGACACTCGCATCAGATCACCGCGAGAATCTTCTCACGAGAGGGTTTACGGATGAACAGATCCAAGCGTTGGGCTATAAGACCACCCCTGTTGTTGGCCATACTGCCATAGCGAAACAGTTCCAGTCTGACGGCTATTATCTGGACGGCGTCCCTGGCTTTTACCATACTAAGGACGGATCATGGACGCTGATTAAGGAGAAACGTGGTATCCTCATTCCTGCCCGAACCCCTGACGGTAAGATCCAGGGGCTTCAGATCCGGCGGGATAATTCAAAAAAGACTAACTATTAAAAGTCAAGGAGGGAATGAAAGAATAGAGGATTGATGCAGGACGGCGAGACGGTGAAAAAAGGGTATAGGAAAACAAGCACCCATGAGGGCGCCGAAAGCGAAGGATGAGGGAAAGAGGTTATGCGGCCGTCGCCGGCCGGTATTGCAGTCCAGCTTTTTGGCAGCATGGGAGATGGCAACATTGTAATGCTTGCTTCAGAACGCTTCTTGGCAATGGGTGATGAACCGAAAGAGATAAATTTCAAATTACCAGACCCGGATGAAGCCGTTGATGCTTCTTCACAAATACAAATATCTGGAACTTCTCAGCTTTTGAGTAGATTATCTGAAATTGAAGAACGACTGTTTTCAAGCAATATAGCTGCTCCCGATGTCAAAAATAGCATTGGAAACGCTCATAAAGTGTTAGGTAATGCTATTCTTAAGATGTACCAATCATATGATCTTGCTCAGCCAATGTTAGGCGTATTAGACCAGATATCGGCAGGCCTAGCGGAAAGTATTGCAGCGTTTAGCATTCCGGGATTTTCAGAAGAGAGACGGAAAAGGATTCTCGAGAGTTATCAGCAATGGGGAAGGTATGGTTGGGTCGTCCTTCTAAATGCGCCTATGAAGTATCATTATAAACCTCCGTTGAACATAGAAGATGCAAATAAAAAAGCGCTGAAGTATTGCACTGATGCTGACATGGAGCAAATCTTTGATAAGCTAAAAAAAACAGGTGAACCATAGTCAATAAAGTGGACAAGTATAATTCTGAAAGAAAATGGATTCAGCCTGGTTTGGGGGCAGGCCATGGTTATGGGAGTGGGGTCTGAGCGGATTATAAAAACCGGAGATGTAGGAGACGAGACTCTGCTTGAGCTGTTCGACCGATTGGAAAGACCGCCGGTTCAGTTCTTCCTTTTTCAGATACTTGAAAAAGCACTCCATCACCGC
>CANRHF010000108.1 GCA_947630345.1 uncultured Oscillospiraceae bacterium
GCAAGCCGTCCCAGGTAGGCGGGACAGAATCTATTTTGAACTGCCTCGGCTGGATCATCCAGCAGGACCCCTCGCCCACGCTGGTGGTCTACCCCTCGGACACCCTGGGGGAGAGCATAAAGAAGAACCGCATAGACCCCATGCTCAACGCTTCCCCCACGCTCCGCCGCCGATACCACGAAAGCGAATCCTCCCTGTCGGAGCTACAGTTTGACGGGATGTATTTGGTCCTCGTAGGCTCCAACAGCCCGTCCCAGCTGGCCAGCCGCCCCATCCGGTTTTTGTTCCTCGATGAGGTGGACAAGTACCCAGGCGCTTCCAAGAAAGAGTCCGACCCTATCTCCCTGGCCAGAGAGCGGACCAAGACCTTCCGCAACCGGAAGATTTTTATGACCAGCACCCCCACCCTAAAGACCGGCCACATTTGGAAAGCCATGGAGGCCGCCGACCAAATCCGCCACTACTTTGTGCCCTGCCCTCATTGCGGCAAGTACATCGAACTGAAATGGGCGCAGATCAAATTCCCGGACGAAGATGGAATGTCCTACGCGGACCGGGCGGAGTTTGCCGTCTACGCCTGCCAGGAATGCGGCGGAGTAATCACCGACCAACACAAGCCGGATATGCTCCGCTTCGGAGAGTGGCGGACCGTAAGCGAAACCACCAAATTCCCCCGGAAGGTGGCCTTCTGGATAAATACCCTCTACAGCCCCTTCGTGCGCTTCGCGGAGGTGGCCAAAGAGTTTCTCGCCAGCAAGGACGACCCCGAGCGCTTCCAGAACTTCACCAACTCGTGGCTGGCGGAGCCTTGGGAAGATACGAAGCTAAAGACCAACGCCGACACCGTGATGGAGCGCCAGACGGACCTCCCGGAATTCACCGTCCCGGCCTGGGCGAAGATCCTGACCGCCGGAATCGACGTGCAGGAAACCAGCGTCTATTACACCATTCGGGCCTGGGGGAACTACCTCACCTCCCAAAAGATAACCAGCGGGCAAGCCTACAGCTTCGCGGAGGTAGAGCGGATAATGAACCTCCAGTATGTAAAGGCGGACACCGGGGAGCAGCTGGTGGTGTCGCTGGCCCTCATGGACAGCGGCGACAATACCGACCTGGTTTATGATTTTTGCGCCGATAACGCCGACTGGGTACTTCCCAGCAAGGGTGCCAGCCACCCCATGGACACGCACTTCCGGCTGTCGAAGGTGAACAAGATAGACAGCAAGGCTTACGGAATGCAGCTCGTAATCATAGACACCGGCAAATATAAGGACATGATCGCGGGCCGTATGCGGAAGAAGAACGGGACCGGGAGCTGGATGGTCCACCGTGGCTGTGATCGGGACTACGCCGAACAGGTGACGGCGGAGCATAAGGTCAACGTGAAGGTCGGCCAGAGGATAGTCCAGCAGTGGGTCCTCAAAAGCTCCCACGCGGATAACCACTATCTCGACTGCGAGGTCTACGCCATGTGCGCCGCCGATATGCTCGGCGCTCGGACCTTCCACCTGGAAGAAATCGAAATGCCCCCGAGGGCGGAGGCACCAAAGGACACGGCCCCCACGCCGGAAGAAAACTGGATCGGCCAGAACGACGGCTGGCTGTCGGAGGGATAAAGCATGGAAAACGACTACACGCCCCAGCAGAGGCTCCAGGAAGTAAACAAGGCCATCCAGGCCGTCCTGCTCGGAGGCCAGAGCTACAAGATCGGTTCCCGCAGCCTAACCAGGGCGGACCTCGCCCTGCTCCGGGCCATGCGGGACGATTTGGAGGCGCAAATCGCCAGCGGCGAACCCTCCCACCTTTTGGACAATACCTTCGTGGCCTTTTTCGATGGGAGGTGATACCGTGGGATTTTTGGACAACATCATCGGCTGGATCAGCCCCGAGGCCGCAGCGAAGCGGGAAGCCTGGCGGCAATACCTAAACGAGCTGCGGCACTATGACGCCGGGGACCACCGGCGGCTCAACGCCAACTGGAACGTCCTAAACCAGAGCGCCGAATATACGGACCGTTACAGCCGGGACACCGTCCGGGCCAGGGCCAGGGACCTGGAGCGCAACTCCGACATGATGAATTCCGTGGTCGGCCCCTTCGTCCGGAACGTAGTCGGCAAGGGCCTCATTCTCCAGGCGGACACCGGCGACACGGACCTCAACCGGGAAATCGAAAAGCTCTGGAAGGTCTGGTGCAAAAAGCGCAACTGCGACGTGACCGGCACCCAGAGCCTAAACCAGATTCTCCGGATGGCCGTCCGGCGGAAGAAGGTGGACGGCGGCATTCTCTTTGTGAAGCGCTACACCACCGGCGGCATTCTCCCCTTCAAGCTGCAGATGTTTGAGGTGGACGAACTGGACGCCTCGCAGGTCGCCCCCAAGCATAAGAACGGGCGGGTGGTCGGCGGGATAGAGTATGACCAATACAACGCCCCGCTCGGCTACTGGATCAGGCAATACTCCGTGGACGGCCTCAGCAGCATTGACCCGGTATATATCCGGGCGGACGATGTAATCTTCTATTTCAGCAAGCGCCGCCCGTCCCAGCTCCGGGAAATGTCGGACATGAGCCAGACCGTCACCCGCATAAGGGACGCCAACGAATTCATGGTGGCCGTTTCCGTCAAACAGCGGATAGAAGCCTGCCTCTCCGTTTTCATCAAGCGGACCGTCCCCACCACCGGCCTGGGCCGCCCCGGAGCCGCCCAGGGCGGACCCCGCGAAACCTACGAGGGCAAGACGATCTCCCCCGGCATGATAAAGGAGCTGAACGCCGGGGACGAAATCCAAGTGGTCAACCCCCAGGGGCAGGCCACCGACGCCGCCAGCTACATCAAGCTCCAGCAGCGCCTTATCGGAGCGGGCCAGGGCATAAGCTACGAGGCCACCGCCCGCGATATGAGCGAAGCCACCTACAGCAGCGCCCGCCAGGGATTGATCGAGGATAGCATGACCTATGCGGAGGAAGATGAGCTTCTTTCCGACGTGCTGGACGAAATCTATGAAACCTTCATCATTTCGGCGGTTCTGGCGGGCAAGCTGACCATCCCGGACTTCTGGAACCCGGAGAAGAAAAGCGACTACCTCGCCCACTCCTTCACGAAGCCCCCGAAGGACTGGATCGACCCGAGCAAGGAAACCGTCGCCACAAAGACGGCCCTGCAGAACGGTCAAAAGACCTTCAAGCAGATCGCCGCTGAGAACGGCCAGGACTGGCGGAAGCAGATCGACGATATATGCGAGGTCCTAAAATACGCCCGTGACGAACACGGGATTGACTTGGGAGGTGTAATCCTTGGACAAAAGCAATCTGACGGCCTCTATTCCGGGGAGGAACAGCCCCCCGGCACCACGCCCGGCCAGCCCGCCGCTGCGGGCCAGGGGGATGGACCCGCTCCCGCCGGAGGCCAGAGCGGCCAGGGCGGCGGCACAGAAAACGCGGACGAATGACCTCCGCCGCTACGCCACCCTCCAGAGGGTGGAGGGCGAAGGGAACGAACGGAAATTCACCCTCTCGTTTTCTTCGGAAAAGCCCGTGGAGCGCTGGTTCGGGATGGAGATTCTCGACCACGCCCCCGGAGCCGTAGACCTTACCCGGATCAACGAAATCGGCTGCCTGCTGTTTAACCACAACCGGGACGCCGTAATCGGGAAGATCAACCGGGCCTGGGTAGAGAACGGACGCGGCTATGCGGAGGTGGAATTCGACACCGACGAAGCCTCGGAAGTTATCTACCAGAAAGTGCGGAGCGGGACGCTCAAAGGCGTTTCCGTCGGATACCGCATTGATTCACTGGAGGAAGTAATGGCAGGAAAGACCAGCGCCGATGGCAGATTTACGGGGCCTTGCGAAATTGCGAGGAAGTGGTGGCCCCTCGAAATTTCCATTGTCTCGGTTCCGGCTGACGAAACGGTCGGCGTGGGCCGAGAGGCGGAGCAACCCGGCGCAATCCCGCTGACCGTCTTTGAGAGCCAACTTCAAATCAACTACAACATCACAGGAGGTAAAGCACCATGAACAAGAAGCAGCAGAGAGCCGCGAAGCTCCAGCGCCAGCAGGCCCTGGTCAATGCGGCCAAAGCGGCGAACCGTGCCCTCACCGCCGAGGAACAGGCGGAGTTCGACACCCTCCAGAGGGAGATCGAGCAGCTGACCACGGAGATCGCCGCCGATGAGCAGCGCGAGCAGAACCCCACGGCCAGCAGCAGACCTTCCCCTGCGGGACCTTCCAGGTGGACGATTTCAGCTTCAACGGCGGCCCGCCGATCCGGCTGTCGCTGGAGGCCCTCGCAATCCCTACGGATTCCAGCTTCAAGACCACGGAGCGGACAATCACCTATGAGGACGCCACCCTCCAGGAAATCGGCCAGGAAGTGGCGGACCGGGCCGGGATTGCCCTGTTCTACGAGGCCGACGCCGTAGCCATAAAGAAGGTGGAGCAGACCAACCAGACCGACTGTGACTTCTACAGCAAGCTCGTGGAGGAATACGGCTTTCAGCTCAAAATCTACGATAACAAGCTGGTTGTCTTTTCAGAAGCCACCTATGAGGCGAAGCCCGCAAAGGTAACGCTGACGGAGGCGGACTTCGAGCCGGGCTGGTCTTTCAACACCACCCTCCAGGGCATTTATACCGGCGTGAAATACCAATACACCAACTCCGAGAAGAATAAAACCTACACCGTGGAGGCGGGGAAGGGCAGCCGCATTCTGACCTGCAACGACGCCGCCGACAATCTCGCGGAGGCTACCACCGTGGCCCTGGCGGCCATAAACAAGGCCAACCGGGGCACCACCACAATGAGCCTCACCCTAAAGGCCACCCTTGGCCTTATTGCCACCGACTGCGTGGAGATCAGCGGCCTGGGGAGGCTGGACGGCAAGTATTACATCGACAAAGTGACCCACAACATCGGCAGCGGCTACAAAATGGGCCTGGAGCTGCGGAAGGTAGAGGAACGCATTACCTCCGTGACAAAGGCCGTGGAGAGCGCCGCATAAAGGGAGGGAAGCCAGTGGACAAGCAGCAGCTCCGCGTTGGCCGGATTTCCAGCTTCAACTATCCGGACGGCACCGCCCGCGTCACCTACGCGGACAAGGACGGCAGCACCACCCCGGAAATCCCCTTCCTGGCCTGGGAATACTGGATGCCCAAAATCGGGGACCAAGTTCTCGTGGGCCACCTTTCCAACGGCACCAGCCGGGCCGTTATCCTCGGCCCCCTCTGGTACGACGGCCACCGGCCCCACAATGGCCGGGAGGGCCTATATCGGCAAGAGTACACCAACACCATCGGCGGGGACGCCGTGGAGTATGACGAAAAAGCCGCCTCCCTCACAATAAAGGCAGGCGGCGTCACCATAGTACTCAAGGGCGGGAAAGTCACCATAGACGCCCCCGCCGGGGTAGAGGTAAGCACCACCGTGACAGCGGCCACGGAAGTGACGGCGGGGAGCATAAAGCTCACCCAGCACACCCACACCGGGGACAGCGGCGGAACCACCAGCCCGCCCCACTGATAGGAGGGAACCATGGTAGTCGGCAACTGGGGGACAGATATTGTCTTTCGAGTAAGTGAGCGGGAAGCCCTGCTCCTGCAAAATTTGACCCGGACCGTCGGCTCGGAATGGGCCACACACAGCCGGATCGGCCTAAAGGACCAATCCGAGTATCTGCGCCCGTCCCTCCAGCAAGTCACCTTTACCCTGGTGCTGGACGCCACCCTCGGCGTCCGACCCAGGGCCACCCTGGACAAGCTGGCGGACCTCACAGAGCGGGGGGAGGTAAACCCCCTGGTCATAGGCGGGCGGAGAGTAGGGCGGAACCGCTGGAAGATCAACAGCACAAGCGAAGCATGGAACACCATCCTCAACGGGGGCGAGCTACTCCGGGCCTCCGTAAACGTGACCATGCAGGAATACCTTTAGAGGGAGGGCCAGACA
The DNA here is from genome assembly GCA_947630345.1 of uncultured Oscillospiraceae bacterium. Classification (GTDB taxonomy): domain Bacteria; phylum Bacillota; class Clostridia; order Oscillospirales; family Oscillospiraceae; genus Faecousia. Next base: position 5,939 of record CANRHF010000108.1, read on the forward strand.
TGGACGTTGCAAGTATTCAAGTTTCGTTCGAGTACGGCACCGGCGACGAAGCGCTGGAGCGCGAGATCGCCCGGAACGTGCAGACGATACTTCAAACGCCTGTCGGCTCTTGCCCTTTGTATAGGGACTTCGGCCTGGACGTTTCGATGGTAGACCAACCCCTGGACGTGGTCCAAAACCTCTATGCCGTCGCCGTGATGGAGGCCGTAGAGAAGTGGGAGCCTCGCGTCCAAGTCCAGCAAGTAACCTTCGACCCGGACCCCACCGGGAACCTTACAGCAAAGGTGGTGATCGCGTATGCTCAGCAGTGAAACCCTAAAGCCCCTGGCCGACCTCCCGGACGTTTCCTTCATAGAATTTCAACCCACGCGCCCCGCGAGGGGCGCGACAGCAAACCTGCACAGATTTTTAAGGAAAAATCAGTGTGGTCTGCATAAGAGAGAGCAGAGATAAAGGGAAAAAGACGAAAGCTTTTCCTCTAACCCTCTCTAAAATGCTAAAAAATGCCAATTCAAACACAGAGAACAAGGTGCGAACCTCGCGGCAGTTTCCTGCCCGCTTGCCCTTCGCACGCTCAAACCATCAGCACGCCCTCCGG
>CANRHF010000109.1 GCA_947630345.1 uncultured Oscillospiraceae bacterium
AACTGCAAACACATGCTTTACCCACATAATCTGGGGTTCGTGTGTGTTTGCGATGGTACGCCAGAAGGGACTCGAACCCCCGACCTACTGATTCGTAGTCAGTCACTCTATCCAACTGAGCTACTGGCGCGTAACACTTTTCGTGCCCGAATATAGTAGCATACCGGGCCGAAAAATGCAAGTATTTTTTTCAAAAAAACCGGTTTTTTCCAGGCCGGGACTAACCCCGGGGAAAAATGTTCATAATTCGGCTATGGACTTTTGCCCTTCGGGCTGGTAAAATAGTACCAATCTTTCACGGGAGTTGAGCGCCTTGAAAAATTTAAGGAGCCGGTTTGAGCGGTTCTGCTACCGCCACCGCAATCAGGGGATCCCAAATCTGATGCTCTATATCAGCCTGGGCTGCGCCCTGGTGTATGTGATGACCCTGATCGACAGGCAGGGCACCCTTTACGCCCTGCTGTGCTTCGACCGAGCCGCCATTCTCCACGGCCAGGTCTGGCGGCTGATTACCTATCCGCTGACCTACTATATTCAAAATCCGCTGCTCATGGCGGTCAGCCTGCTGTGCTATTACTCCTTGGGCCGGGCCATGGAAAATATCTGGGGCACCTGCCGGTTCAACCTGTTCTACCTCTCCGGCGTAGTGCTGATGGATATCTACTGCCTGATCTTCGGCGGCGCGGCGGACGCCTATTATTTGAACCTGAGTCTGTTTTTGTCCTATGCCACCCTCTACCCCGACGCCCAGTTTTTGCTGCTGTTCATCATCCCGGTGCGGGCGTGGATCTTCGCTATCCTGGACTTGGTCCTGGTGATCTTGGGGCTCTTTGGGCCCTTCCCGGGGAACCTGTTTCCGGTGGTGTCCCTGCTGAACTACTTCCTGTTCTTCGGCAAGGACGTGCTGAACGTGATTCCCATGTCCTGGCAGGCCAATTTCCGGCGGCTGTTCCGGAAAAAGCCCAAGAAGAGCGGGGCGAAGCCCATTCCCTTCCCCAACGCCGGCTCCTGGGAGGCCAGCACCGCCCAGGTCCAGCAGCCCTATACCCACCGCTGCACCGTCTGCGGCCGCACCGACGTGTCGGACCCGGATCTGGAATTTCGCTACTGCTCCCGGTGCAACGGCTACTACTGCTACTGCCAGGACCACATCAATAACCACGTCCACATTCAGTAAAATCAAAATCGGGAGGCGCTGTTGACAGCGCTTCCCGGCCAACTGCGGCGCAGCGTCTTGACGGGCTTTGCGCCGCGGTTCTATTTATAGCGCAAACGCCTAAAGAGGAGCAATATTGACCACTTCAAGCCCTCTCGACTTTGCATAGCTCACTGTATCGCCTGTCCCGCTGTTTGCCCTGGTCAGATAGGCAACGCAAATGGAAGAATGATTGACCAAATGCCGATTGCGGCGGTAATAGACGCCGGGTGTATACCCAGTGGCAAGCGCTACGACCTTTGACGCCCGCGCTTTCAGCCTGTGGTATTGCGCGATCTCCGCAGGCATCCAATCCCTTTCATGGCGATATTGTTCGTCAAAAGGCAGTACAAGGATCAGATGGATTTGCGGGTATTCTGCTTTCAGCTTTAATACCACTTCCGACGCCAGAGCGTCAAAACCACGAGCGCCGCCCGCCCCAAAGTAGAGATAGCCTTTTTGTATCAAATGTTGCACGATCTCAGTTAGTCTGCGCTCCACTTCCAAGACCGGCTCTCCCATTTGCCTATGCCCTGTAAAACAGACCGTTTTCTTCCGCATTTCATCCGCTTTGCTCATGTTTTGCCCCCATGCGATCTAGCTGACAATATTTTAGCACTCTGTTTGCTTAATTATATCATCATATTGCTATAAATGGCAACTATAAGCTATAAACAAAAGCGAAAAATGTGATACCCTAAATAGGGTGATTCTCATGCGGACGAAATATGAGCAGGAATATATAAAATTCGGCTTGAAAGTTCAATATTACCGCAAGCTGCGTGGAATGACCCAGGAAGTCTTTGCGGAAAAGGTTGGAATCTCATGGTCCTATCTTGCCAAGGTCGAAAGCCCTACCCGCGCATTCGGTGTGTCCATGGAAACGCTGTTCGCTATGGCAGAGGTCCTGGACGTTCCCGTTTCCAAGCTGTTTGATGAATAAAACCACCGCTTGCGGTTGCCTTAGCCGCAAGCGGTGTTCTACCTATTGTTGTATTGAAAGGGAATAGGGGACCCCGGTCTATCCCGGGGAAAAACCAGCAGCGGGAAAAGCATACGCTTCTCCCGCTGCCGGTTTCTTTTACAGCTCGCAGTTGTTGACCGTCCGGGGGAAGGGGAGTACGTCTCGGATGTTGCTCATGCCCGTCAGGTACATGACGCACCGCTCAAAGCCCAGGCCGAAGCCGGCGTGGCGGGCGGAGCCGTACTTCCGCAGGTCCAGATAGAAGGCGTAGTCCTCCGGCTTCATCCCCAGCTCCTGAATGCGGCTGGAGAGCTTTTCGTAGTCGTCCTCCCGCTGGCTGCCGCCGATGATCTCCCCGATCCCCGGCACCAGGCAGTCCATGGCCGCCACGGTCTTGCCGTCGGGGTTCAGCTTCATATAAAACGCCTTGATCTCCTTGGGATAGTCGGTGACGAACACCGGTCGCTGGAAGACCACCTCGGTCAGGTACCGCTCATGCTCCGTTTGCAGGTCGCTGCCCCAGTGGACGGGGTAGGCAAATTCGGCGTTGTGGTGCTCCAGGAGGGCGATGGCCTCGGTGTAGGTCACCCGGCCAAAGTCGGAGGTCAAAACGTGGTGGAGCCGATCCAAAAGCCCCTTGTCCACAAACTGGTTGAAGAAGGCCATCTCCTCCGGAGCCTCCTCCAGAACGTAGGAGATGATGTATTTCAGCATGTCCTCCGCCAGGGCCATATCGTCGGACAGGTCGGCGAAGGCAATCTCCGGCTCGATCATCCAAAATTCGGCGGCGTGGCGGGTGGTGTTGGAGTTTTCCGCCCGGAAGGTGGGGCCGAAGGTGTAGATATTCTTAAAGGCCATGGCGAAGGTCTCCCCGTTGAGCTGGCCCGAGACGGTGAGATTTGTGGCCTTGCCGAAGAAATCCTGGCTGTAGTCCACGGCTCCGTCCTCGGTCCGGGGCGGGTCGGCCAGGTTTAGGGTGGTCACCTGGAACATCTCCCCCGCGCCCTCGCAGTCGGAGCCGGTGATCAGGGGGGTGTGGACGTAGACGAAGCCCCGCTCCTGGAAGAACCGGTGGATGGCGTAGGCGATCAGACTCCGGACCCGGAACACCGCCTGGAAGGTGTTGGTCCTGGGCCGCAGATGGGTCATGGTCCGCAGGTATTCCAGGGTGTGCCGCTTCTTCTGCAGGGGATAGTCCGGGGCGGAAGGACCCTCCACGGTGACCGCCGTCGCTTGAATTTCAAAGGGCTGCTTGGCATCGGGGGTCAGCACCAGCTCCCCCTCCACGATCAGGGCCGCGCCCACATTGGTCTTGGAGACGGCCTGGAAATTCTCCAGAGTGTCGTGGTACACCACCTGGACGGGGCTGAAAAAGGTCCCGTCGGACAGGACGATGAAGCCAAACTGCTTGCCCGCCCGCACGGAGCGGACCCAGCCCCCCACCCGGATGGTCTTTCCGGCGTAGGACGGGGCGTCCCGATACAATTCCCGAACCGATACCAGATCCATTGCAAATTACCTCTCTTTTCCATGTGATTTATAAAGTATACGCCATTTTCCCCGGTTTTACAAGAGGAAAATTGTAAAGGAGCCCATCATCAGTTGTTTGATCACCCACAGCGCCGCCAAATGGGCGGGGTAGAACAGGTAAAAGGCCCACTGCACCGCCGGGCTGGCGGTGGCCTTCCGGCCGGAGTAGAAGGCGATGGGGATCACGGCCCCCACGTAGAACAGCTCGATATCCACTTGGCCGGTGAGCAGGGCCAGAGCCGGCAGCCCCAGGGCTAGGAGCAGCAGCCGGAATTCGCTGTCCCGGACCAGGACGAACAGCGCCGCCACCAGGATGCCAAACCCGGCGTAGTCCGTCCGCAGCAGCTTTGCCAGGACCGCCGCCGTCGCCACGGCCAGGAGCTTTACCAGGGGGCTTTTGGTATTTTTTATCACCAGGGCCATGCCGAAGGCCAGAAGCAGCGTCACCATGACGCTCTGATGAGCCCAGGTCCAGCCGCCGTAGAACAGCATATCGAAGGGCAGCTCGGAAAGTATCACGCCGATGGCCAGCCGCAGGGCGTACCGCCCCGGATGGCGGGTGTGGTGGACCCCCTCCACCAGCAGGAAGCAGTATATGGGAAAGGAAATCCGCCCGATGATCCGAAGCCAAAGGGCGCCATGCGCCAGGGCGGCCCCAATGTGGTCCAGGAGCATGCTGGCGCAGGCGATGAGCTTCAGACCCTCCTGGGAGAGGCCTTTGAATTGGGTTTTCATGGTTTCACCCCTTTTTTCATTATATACCGCCCTGGGAAAAAACGCAATACCCATTGAAAAATCCCGACGGATGTGATATGCTGGACAAAACGACAAGGAGGCGCGGCCATGAGCAAGGCGGACGAAATTTACCGGGCGACCTGCCTGGACATTCTGAAAAACGGGATCTGGGACACGGACCGGGAAGTGCGCCCCCGGTGGGCGGACGGGACCCCCGCCCACACCATCAAGAAATTCGGCGTGGTGAACCGGTATGACCTGCGGGAGGAATTTCCCCTCCTGACCCTCCGGCGGACCTACTGGAAAAGCGCCGTGGACGAGCTGCTGTGGATCTGGCAGAAGAAGTCCAACCGGATCGCGGACCTGCACAGCCACGTCTGGGACGAATGGGCCGGTCCCGACGGCACCATCGGCAAGGCCTACGGCTACCAGCTGGGCATCAAGTACCAATTCCCCGAGGGAGAGTTTGACCAGGTGGACCGGGTGCTTTTCGATCTGAAGCACAATCCCGCCTCCCGGCGGATTTTGACCAGCCTGTACAATTTCCAGGACCTGCACGAGATGAATCTCTATCCCTGCGCCTATTCCATGACCTTCAACGTCTCCGGCAACACCCTCAACGCCATTTTGAACCAGCGCAGCCAGGATATGCTCACCGCCGGGAACTGGAACGTGGTGCAGTACGCGGTGCTAGTGCATATGATGGCCCGGGCCTCCGGCCTGGAGGCCGGGGAGCTGGTCCACGTCATTGCCGACTGCCATATCTACGACCGCCATGTGCCCATGGTACAGGCCATGCTGGAAAAGGAGGGCTATCCCGCCCCGGCATTTACGGTGGACCCGGCCGTTACCGATTTTTACGCCTTCACCACGGACAGCTTCCGGGTGGAGGGGTATCGGTATCACGACTTCCCCTATGAAATTCCCATGGCGGTGTGAGTATGGACGCGATCGTTGCGGTGTATGACGACTGGGGCATCGGCCAGAACGGCACCCAGCCGGTAGCCCTTTCCGCAGACCGGAAATTTTTCCGCCGGACCACCGCTGGGGCCACGGTGATCGTGGGGCGGCGAACCCTTCTGGATTTTCCCGGGGGGCGGCCCCTGCCCGGTCGGGAAAATTTGGTGCTGTCCAGGAGCCTTTCGGAGATTCTGGGAGCCCAGACCTGCCGGAGCCCGGCGGAGGCGGCGGAACTGGCAAGGGCGCGAGACCGGGCCTTTGTCATCGGCGGGGCGAGCGTTTACCGCCAGATGCTGCCCTACTGCCGGGGGGCCTACGTTACCAAGGTCCATGCCCTGCCGGAATCCGACGTGTTTTTCCCCGACCTGGACGCCGACCCGGCTTGGACCCGGGAGAAGCTCCTGGAGGCCGGGGAGGAAAACGGGATCGCCTACGAGATCTGGCATTATCTAAGAAAAGAAGAGCAGTGAGCGGGAAGCGTGGCTTCCCGCTCATTTTGCAAGTTTTTAAAATAAAAATTGCATTATTCAAAATGAACAGATTCCCGGCGGTCTGGCCTAGGCCATGTGTTCAAAGTGGGGAAAATGAAAAAATATCTTGGATTTCCCTTTACTTTTCAGGACTTTGGGGGTATTCTGTTATAGAGAGAAACCCTTGGAAAGGTGGCCGAAAAATGGGAGAACTGTTTGGTTGCGGGCCGAAAATGAAGGAAAACGGTCTTTACCGTGCAAATTTTGAACACGACAACTGCGGCATCGGCGCGGTGGTGAATATCAAGGGCGTTAAGACTCGGCGAACGGTGGAGTCCGCCCTGCAAATCGTGGAAAACCTGGAGCACCGGGCCGGGAAGGACGCCGAGGGCGCCACCGGCGACGGCGTGGGGATGCTGCTCCAGGTCTGCCACCCCTTCTTTCAGCGGGTCTGCCGGGAGACCGGCATCGAGCTGCCCGGGGAGGGGGAATATGCCGTGGGAATGTTCTTCTTTCCCCAGGAGGAGCTGCGCCGGAACCAGGCCAAGAAAATGTTCCAGATCATCCTGGAGAAGGAGGGGCTGACCTTCCTGGGCTGGCGGAGCGTTCCCGTGGCCCCGGAAATTCTGGGGGAGCGGGCCCGGGCCTGTATGCCGGTGATTCAGC
>CANRHF010000110.1 GCA_947630345.1 uncultured Oscillospiraceae bacterium
ACGGACTTCCCCAGGAGCTGCACTACATTGCCTCCCTTTCCCATCTGACGGAGCTGAACATCTCCGGCTGCCGGGTCAGCAATGAGGATCTGGCCTCCATTGCCGCCCTGCCGGAGCTGACCAGGCTGACCCTGGAGGACTGCGGCCTGGCCTCGGTCAACACCCTCTCCACCGCCCAAAAGCTGACCTATTTGAACCTGAACGACAATACCATCGGCAATCTGGCACCCATCGGCGGCATGGCGGAGCTACAGGAGCTGCGCCTATCCCGGAACGCGGTGACAGACCTGGGCTATCTGTCCGGGCTGAACAATCTGGCCACCCTGGATGTGTCCTACAACTCCCTGACCTCCATCGCGCCGGTGTGCGGCATTCGGAGCCTGGCCTGGCTGGACGTGAGCCACAACAAGCTGGCCAGTCTGGGCGCGGTGGACAATCTGCCCGCCCTGACCTACCTGGCGGCGGGGGCCAATCAGCTGGCGGAGGTGGGCCAGCTGGCCAACTGCTCCGGCTTGGAAACCCTGGACATCTCCAACAACGCCCTGACGGACATCACCGCCCTGGCGGCGCTGGACAAGCTCATAAAGCTGGACTTCTCCCACAATCAGGTGGTGGAGATCCCCCAGTGGAGCCAGAGCTGCGCCCTGGTCACCATCGACGGGTCCTACAATCTGATCGAGTCGCTGGCGCCTCTGTCCGGGCTGGGCGCTCTGAACAACGTCCTGATGGACTACAACGAGGCCATCGAGTCGGTGGAGGAGCTGGCTGAATGCCCCAATTTGATCCAGGTCAACGTCTTCGGCACCGCCGTTACCGACGCCTCCATGCTCACGGAGCAGAGCATCATCGTCAACTTTGACCCCACCGCCGGCGCGGAGGAGGAAGAGGAATAAACCCCCCCATTTTTTAAAACAACCCCGCCCCGGGCGCGATCTGCGCCCGGGGCGGAATGTTTCGCGGGAATGATTATATTTAGAAGCGGTTTTCGCACAGGCGGTTATAAAAAGGACAGTCTATTTTACGGCTTGCATTATAGGTGCGCCCCCGGCGGTATGCCGGGGGCGCTTGGCGTGACGACATTATTTGCGCTTTTTCTTTCCGGCAAGGGTCAGGGCCGCCGCCAGGCCGGACACCGCCATCAGGCACACCCACAGGGCCGGGGCGGCAAAATCGCCGGTCTTGGGGGGATCCTCCGGGCTGGCGGAGGGCTTCGGCTGTGTCTGGGTTTCGGATGGAGTCGGCGGCGTCACTACGGGACGGTCTGCGGGGATTGTCTCCACCTGCTCATAGCCGCAGACGGAGCAGGTCCGCTTCCGACTGCCGTCCTGAGAAGCGGTGGCCTCCTGGGTCACCTCCCAGTCGCCGTAAGTATGGGCGGTCAGTCCGTCCTTCTCGCCACATTCGCAGGCGTGGAAGTGGCCGCTCTCGTCAGAACTCCACTCCGGGGCAAAGGTGTGGGGAATTTTCGGGACTACGGTCTTCTCCTTGGTAATGAAGCTGGTCCCCTCCTGGTCCTCAAAAATCGCGCCACACTCCGTACAGGTCCAGTATTCGATATTGCCATCCTCCTGATGGGTGGGGTCCTTGGCATCGGTCTTCGTCAGAATGTGTTCATGCTTAGGGATCTCGGTGTTCTCGCTGCGCTTATAATGGCAGACCGTGCATTCCTCGTGCTTGAGACCGGTATCGTCCACGGTGGCAACCTTGTCCATCACCCATTCAAAGGTGTGGGGGGTCTTGGGGCCCTGATCGCCGCAGGCACAGAGCTGCCAGTGGTTTTCAGCGTCGGTCTGATAGGCGCCGGTGTAGGTGTGGGCCTCCACGGTGACGGCACAGGTGGCGGAGGCCTTGCCGTCGGCAGTGGTGGCGGTGATGGTGGCCGCACCGCCGGAGACAGCGGTGACCTTGCCGGAGGCGTCCACGGTGGCCACATTGGGATGGTCGGACTCCCAGCTCACGCTCTGGCTGGCGTTGGGCGGCGTGACTGTGGCGGTCAGGGTCTCGGAGGCTCCCTGGTGCAGCTTGAGGTCGGTCTTGCTCAGATTCAGGCCGGTGGAGTCCACGGAGACGGTGATTGAGCCGTTTTGGATGGCGAAGCCGACTAGCTCCTCCTTCGTGTTGGAGGCGTCCAGCTTGCCCGTGATTTTAACAGGGTATTCACCGGCGGGGGCGGTTTCGGAAACTTTAAAGGTCATGGTGGCGTGGAGCCAGGTGCCCTCGAAATCCTTCAGGCCGTTGACCCAGGTGATCTTCATACCGCTGTCCAGGGTCGGGGAGGTCATTTTGAAGCTGTTGTTGTCCTCGATATTGAAGTCGACCTTCTCCATCGTCAGATTGGTATCGTCATATTCGATGGTCAGAATCATGGCGGTAATACCGGGACTGTTCTTGACGCTGACGGTCACACCTACGGTTTCACCGGGTTTGGCAGCGACCTTGGAAATCTCCAGAGCCGACTCTCCGGCGGCGAAGACCTGGGACATGGACAGAACCATGGCGCACAGGACAAAAAGCGCGATTATTGTCTTTTTCATGATGATATTCCTCCATTAGTAGAGTTTAACTTCCCAGCCGGAAAGATACTGGATCAGTCGGGTGGCGTCACGGGTGTCCACCGCTCCGTCATTATTGAAATCCGCGCTGCCCATCAGTTCCGCATCCCAGTTGGACAAATGCTGCACCAACCGCGTGGCGTCACGAGTGTCCATTTCACCATCGCCGGTGAGGTCGACGGAGGTGCCAATGACTGTCAATGTCGTATAAGCATATCCTCCAGGATAATCGTTAATGAAAATAGATAGCTTATGTTTTCCACTAGAAAGCGTCTGCAAAAACTCCTTATGAAGCGTAATCGTGTTGCCATCTATGGTGTATTTATCAGTGGATAACGAGTTCCTTTCATTATCAATCTTTATGGATTCAATACTTGCTGAATACAAAGGGTTACTATATATTATCGGTGCTAAATCTATTCCTATTGTAACGTCTTGACCATCCTCAGGGTCCCATACTACATTCTCCCCTTCGAGGACATTGTATGCACCACTTACTGGAATGAACAAATCTCCGTTTCTGAAAACGGGTGTAAACCACCAGGCAGTCATATAAGTTGTCTTTCGCAAATAATTAGGTTGATTGGTTTTTTCCCCATAAGCAAAATAATCAGCCGGAATTGTGATAACTGTAGTATCATTTTCGCCCTTGGTCACAATATACTCACTTCTATCAATGAACCCTGGATCGCTGTTATCGGATGCAAAACCATAGAAATTGCTGTATAACCCAACAAACTCATCTGTACTAACGCCAATATGTATTGTAATATCTTCATCGCTGCCATGTATCCATTGAAAGCTGTTATCATCTAAAAGTTTACTTGCGTAATTTTCACCATACCAACAAGTAAAGTAACTCTCTGCATCGCCGTCGTCAAATATCAGCACAAGGGAATGTTCTCCATAAGCTAATGTTTTCATGTACGACGCATTGATTGCCACTGTTCCGCTTTCCGCTTTAACTGTATAATTATCAGCAGGCACCAGCATATTATCAATATACACGTTTTCGGGAATACTATTGAAAGCATTTGTCCGCACTTCAAAATTAGCATTACTATTATAGTCCCACTTAAAATCATTGTCATTATTGACAGTATAATTACCTTGAAGCCTGTACACTGGTACTGTCACAGTAGCAGCGCCATCTTCAAAGATGAACGTAAATTCAGTCTCCCCGTCCATGTTTGGTACATACTTGCCTTCGTCGGAATCATAAACTGTTTGATTAAAGTAGAAATCATCTATCAGAGATATTACTGTATTTCCATCCTGTTCAGTTATCTCATAAGTTGTGTAATGCAGAGTCGCATATTCCTCTTTTCCTGTTACTTCCGATAGATCAATAACACTGTCGTGTCCTTGTTTTACCAATTTTCCATTGATGGCAAGATTTATATACTTTGCCGCCCCTTCATCAATTTTGAAGGAAATCAACGGCAAACGCTGAGAATAGGTCATGCCATATTTGTCAGCAAACAAAGCATCTCCGATAACTTCAACAACTTGGTGAGTTATTTTATACTCATCCTGCGTTTTGTCTATCGATTGGAACTGCACCCCCATATTTTCATTTTTAATACTGTCGCGAAATGAATCATATGGCCGCTGAGAATTGTTACTTCCATCTGGCATATCACCCTTTCCTGTGTTGGTAAGGGTGGAAGTACCCGCATCGTACTCCCAGTGGATGTTTTCCCAGTCGCCGCTGGTTTCGTTCGCCGCGAAGGCTTTGCCGGGCACAACGGCTACCATCAGGCAAAGGACAAGAAGAAACGCCATCACTTTTTTTGTTTGCATACTTTTCTACCTCCGTTTTATTAAATTGCCGGGATATATCGCTTTTGCGCCATATTTACACTGGTATTATATCGCTATTACGTTATATTGTCAATAGGATTATATCGAAAAATATTGCCTATCGATTAACCGTTATAACGGTTACAATAAATAGACGGAGGTGATTGCTGTGGAAGATCGGGAAGTGGTCCGGCGCATCAACGCGCTGTGCAAGGAACGGGGTTGGTCTGTCTACCGGCTGTCAAAGGAAACCGGCATCACCTATTCCACGCTCTGCACCATGCTTAAAAAAACCTATTCTCCGTCGATTTATACGCTGAGCCGGATCTGCAACGGGTTCGGGATCACGCTGAGCCAGTTTTTTGGGCCGGAGCCGGCGGTCTTCCCCCTTTCCGAGGGGCAAAAAGCCCTCCTGGACCGGTGGGAACGGCTGTCCCCAGAGGACCAGAGGGCCCTGGAAAAATATTGGGACTATCTGCTGTCCAAAGACAGCTGACCGCCTCCCCGGGTGGGGAGGCGGTTTTTTATCGCTCGCGCCTCCGTCACAGGCTCCGGCGGCCAAACAGCCACTGGGACAGGGCCCAGGACCCAGCCAACAGCGGCAGCTCCACCAGGAACACCCCCAGCAGGGGCTGGACCGGCAGGCCCTGGGGCCGGAGAACGCCGGAAAAGCTGAAGATCGCCGAGCCGCCGCAGACAAGCCCGGCCACCACGGAGGTGGCGATTACCGCCCGCTCCGCCCCCAGCCAATAGACCAGGGGGAACTGGATCGCCATTGACCCCAGCCCGAAGGCCATCCCCAGGGCCGTGAGCTCCAATCGAGCGGCCAGATCTACCGCCTCGCCCAGGGCCAGGAAGATCAGGCTGAAAGCCATGTTCAGCAGCCCCATGATCAGACACAGCAGCAGGCCCAGGAGGTATTTTTCCGTCACCATGGTCCGGCGGGAGGGGGGCATGGTCAGGGCGAAAGCCGTCCAGCGCTCCCGCTCCTCCATGCTCACCAGGCTGGGGGGCAGCACCGCCGCGTACAGCACGGGAAACAGCACAAAAAACAGATTGGTCACTGTCGCTGTCACCCCCACCATCATGGCAAAGGCCATGGCGAAGAAAAAGAACAGATACTGCTTCCACAGCAGCAGAAAATCCTTATACAGTAGGCCAAGCATTCGGCTGCGCCTCCTTTACCATGAAAATGAAGATCTGCTCCAGGTCTACCGGGCTGATGTGCAGCCCCGCCGGGACGTCCCCCCGGTCCACCAGGGCCTGGACGCCGTAAGGCGTGACCTTCCGGCCCAGCACCGCCCCGGCGGGCAGGGTGGAAAGCTCCTCCGCCGTACACTGGAGCAGGCCGCAGCGCTCCTTGAGCCGGTCCTTTTCCTCAAACAGCAGAAGCCGCCCCTTGTGGAGAAAGGCGATGTAATCGCAGATCTTTTCCAGGTCGCTGACGATGTGGGACGAGATCAGCACCGCCCGATTTTCGTCCCGGGTGAACTCGCTGAACAGGTCCGTCACCTCGTCCCGGATCACCGGGTCCAGGCCGCTGGTGGCCTCGTCCAGGATCAGAAGCTGGGGATCGTGGGACAGCGCCGCGGCGATGCCCAGCTTCATCTTCATGCCCCTGGAATAGGACTTGAACTGCTTTTTGGGGTCCAAATCCATGCGCTTCAGGTAGGCGTCGTAGGCGGCCCGGTCCCAATTGGGGTAGACGCCAGAGAGAATCCGGCCCAGGTCCCGGGCGGAGAGGCAGCCGTGAATCCCCACCTCGTCCATCACCACGCCGATCCGCTCCTTGGGAAGCCGCTCCCCGGGCTTGCTGCCCAGGACGGATACGGCGCCGCCGTCCTTCTTGGCGATCTCCAAAATCAGCTTCAAGGTGGTGCTTTTCCCGGCCCCGTTCTCCCCGATCAGGCCCAGGACGCTGCCCATGGGCAGGTCAAAGGAGATGCGGTCCAGGGTGAAATTTTTGTAATGCTTGGTCAGGTCTCTGACTTCCAGTGCGTTCATGTCAATCCTCCCATGTCAGCCGGAGCATTTCCTGCAGCTCTTCCCGGCTCAGATTGCAGCTGGCCGCCAGGCGGGCGGCCTGGGCCAGCAGCGA
>CANRHF010000111.1 GCA_947630345.1 uncultured Oscillospiraceae bacterium
GTCCGGCATCGACCCCCAGCTTTACGAGGCGGCCACCGTGGACGGCGCGGGAAAGCTGCGGCAGCTGTTCCACATCCCGGAGGAGCAGGCGGAGGCCCTGGCCCCCGGTCAGGGCGGCGTGGTGATTTTGGACGGGGAAAAGGTAGGCGTGTACAAGGACCAAAACGGGCAGCTCCATCCTGTGAACATCCGCTGTCCCCACCTGGGCTGTGAGCTTAGCTGGAACCCGGATGAAAACGCCTGGGAGTGCCCCTGCCACGGCTCCCGGTTCGACGCCTATGGCCATCTGGTCTCGGGCCCGGCCCAGGAGCCTCTGAATTAAAAAACGCCGGCGTCATTCCGCCGGCGTCTCCTCCCAGGGAAAGGGCTTTCCCTTGAGGACGCTGTTTTTCAGATATCGGAAGGTTTCCTTTTCCCCCCGGTCCCGGAGCATGGTCAGGATGTACTCCAGCTCCCGCTGGGTCTGGGGGTGCATCTCGATCCGGTCCTTGCTGCGCAGGAAGTATTCCAGGGCCGAGGCGTCGGTGTAGTTTTTCCCCTGGTAGATCAGGCAGGCGGCCCGGCGGTCCATCACCATCTCCACCAGATAGCGCCGGGGCATGGGCACCGGGGCATAGCGCTTGGTGGTCAGGTCCAGATCGGTCCAGTATTCAAAGTGGTGGCGGTTGCGGCCCTTGTGGTGCATCCAGGCCAGAGAGTAGCCTCGATCCTCCCGCTCGGCGGTGTTGGGGCTGCGGGTGCCTTGAAAGTACTTGGCCCCGTTCCAAAATTCCACGGGGCTGTACTTGGACAGGTCATGGGTCAACCCCTGATAGTATAGACCCACCCGGAAGCACCCGGCCAGCACCGCGTGGCGGTGCCGGGTGATGGTCCAAAAATGCTGCCAGGCCTTCATGGGCGGCGCCTCCTTTGCGGTACTGCGGCTATTATACCCCCGACGAAATCAAATTGCAAGCGGACAAATGGGTTTTATGTAAATTAGACTAAACTGTAAAATTTTTATGAAATTTTTGTAAATTTACCATTGACGAAGAGGGCCTTCCGTGCTATAATGATACCATCCAAAAGTATTACAGAGAGAAAAAACAAGTAAGGAGGGATTACCGTGAAGCTGGCGAGGAACTTAGGGGTATTGATCCTGTGCGCCCTGTTGGTGGCGGCTATGTGGCTGGGAACAGTCCCGGCAAAGGCGGAACACTATGACGGACAAGAGACGACCCAGCTCCGGACCGCCCTCCCCCAGGAGGACGGCATGGAGAGCCGGTAAACATCCATAGCGAAGGAGGGCCCGACCAGGCCCTCCCTTTTTTCGGCCCGGGGACGTCCCGGGCCGCGTTTTATAATCTTGGCAGCAGATCGGTCTTCCGCAGGGCCGGGCGAATGGCGAGGTACAGCAGGTAAGCGCAGATCATGGCCAGCAGGGCGTTGACCCCGGTGGTGACGGCGCCCATTTTGGCCCAAATATCCGCCGCCTCCTGGGGGACCCCCAGAACATACATCTTGTAAAAATAGCCCACCAGGGGGTCCGCCACGATGTTGAAGCCCATCCCGGCAACGCAGGCCAGGCCCGCCCCCAGGTTTACCCGGGACTCCTCCTCCCGGCTGATGTGGAACAGCCGGTGGGCCACAAACCCGGTCACCGCGCCGATGCAGAGCTTGAGCAGGAAGGTTTTGGGGGCGGAGGTGAGATAGCCGGAGGTGAAATCCGCCAGGGTCAGGCCGATGGCCCCGGACATCCCGCCCCAGAAGCTCCCCAAAAACAGAGCCGCCAGGACGCAGAACACGTTGCCCAGGTGAAAGGCGGTCTTCTCCGTGCCCACGGGAATGTCGATCCGCAGATAGGCAAAGCCGATGTAGCACAGGGCCGCGAACAGCGCCGCCATGGTGACGGTGCCCACGTCCGCCTTTTTCCGCTGAGGATGGAGGGCGGTCAGCACGGCGGCCAGGCCCGCCAGGGCCAGGATCAGCCCCAGAGCGAACAGCACGGTCCAGAGATTGACTTCCCCGGCCAGCGCCGCGTCCCGGGTGAAGGCCGCCAGCAGCCCGCCGGCAACGGCGGTACCCAGGCCGCAGAGGATCAGGATCTTCTTATTCATGGTAACGCCTCCAATATTTGCTGCCCACATTGTAGCACAAGCTGGTAATAAAAACAGTACCAATTTAGTCCTATTTTTGATGACCAGAAAAGACGTGCCGAATATTACCGAGTTTTTGCATAAAATGCTGAACTTTTTCGATGGTACTGTACAAATTAGACGAAATAATATATACTTACAGCACAAAAACAACTCTTTCGGAGGGATTGCTATGCGCATCATCCGCGGAAAAGATTACCAGGAGGTCAGCTGGATTACGGCCCGGATCATCGCCGCCCAGGTGCTTCTGAAGCCGGAGAGCGTCCTGGGCCTGGCCACGGGCGGCAGCCCGCTGGGAACCTACGCCAACCTGGTGGATGCCTACCGGCGGGGGGAGCTGGATTTTTCCCGGGTCCGCACGGTGAATTTAGATGAGTACGTCGGGCTGGGACCGGAGCACCCCCAGAGCTATGCTTTCTATATGCGCCGGAATCTGTTTGACCATGTGAATCTGGATCCCGGCAATACCTTCCTGCCCGACGGGCTGGCCCGGGACGCCGGGGAGGAGTGCGCCCGGTACGACCGGTTGCTGGAAAGCCTGGGCGGCCTGGACCTTCAGCTGTTGGGGCTGGGGGGCAACGGCCACATCGGCTTCAATGAGCCGGGGGAGGCGTTCCTGCTGCCCACCCACCGGGTGGCTCTGGCGGAGTCCACGATCAGCGCCAACGCCCGGTTTTTTGAAAGCCGGGAGGAGGTGCCCCGCTGGGCCTATACCGTGGGCATTCGGGGCATCCTGGCCGCCAGGAAAATCATCATGGTGGCCACGGGGATCGCCAAGGCCCAGGCGGTGCGCGACGTGTTTTTCGGGCCGGTGACGCCCAGAGTGCCGGGCTCGATCCTACAGCTCCACCCGGACGTGACCCTGGTGGGGGACCCGGAGGCCCTTTCCCTGACGCCCACGGAAGACCGTTAAACGGCCCGGCAGCGTCCGCTCATGGCGGACGCCGCCTTTTATCTTGCAATTTATAGGAAGACATGGTACAATACCTGACAAGTTGACCGAAAAAGGATGTGTCTGACTTGAAGGTGCTGATGCTCTCCTGCAACACCGGGGAGGGTCACAATTCCACTGCTCGGGCGGTGATGGAGGCTCTGGAGGAAAGAGGGGTCTCCTGCCGGCTGGAGGATGCTCTGGCCTGCCTGTCCCCCCGGTTTTCCAAATTTGTCTGCAACTGGCATGTGCGGCTCTATAAGTACGGGCCGATGCTGATCGACGCCAGCTACCGCGCCATGGAACACAACCCCGCGGAGCCCGAGGAGGCCACCCCGGTCTACGAACTGCTGGCCATGGGGGCGGAGCGGCTGCATGACCTGCTGCGGGAAGGCGGCTACGGGGCGGTGCTGTGTACCCATGTGTTCGCCGGGCTGATGATGACCGAGGTGCGGCGGGTTTGGGGAGCGGAAATGCCCTGCTACTTTGCGGCCACAGACTATACCTGCTCCCCCACCGTGGAGAGCTGCCAGCTGGACGGCTACTTTCTCCCGGCGGAGGATCTGATCCCGGAATTTGCCGCCGTCGGGCTTCCAAAAGAGAAGCTGCTGCCCACCGGGATCCCCACCTGTCGTGTTTTTCGGAGCAGGGGAGACCGGGCCCAGGCCCGCCGGGCCCTTCGCCTGCCGGCAGAGGGAGCGCTGGCGCTGCTGCTGGGCGGCAGTATGGGAGCGGGGCCCATTCGGAAAATCGCCATGGGCCTGCTGGAGAAGTCCGGCGCCACGGTAGCGGCGGTCTGCGGGAACAACGAAGACCTCTGCCGGAGCCTGGAGGAGCTGTCCGATCCCCGACTGCGGGTGGTGGGCTTTACCAGCCGGATCGCCGAGTACATGGACGCGGTGGATCTGATCGTCACCAAGCCCGGAGGCCTCACCGTCACCGAGGCGGCCTGCAAGCACGTTCCCATGGTGCTGATCAATGCCGTGGGTGGCTGTGAGCGGCGGAATTTTGAATACTTTCTGTCCCGGGACTGCGCCATGGGCAGCGAGGACCCGAAGGAGGCGGCGGAGATGGCGGCCTTCCTGGTTCAGGATCCCGCCCGGCGACAGGCCATAGCGGACAATCTGGCGGCACGGTTCCCGGGCGCGGCGGCAGATCGAATCGCCCAGATCCTGCTTGCCGGAATGGGGGCGGACGGCGTATAGTTTTCCCGGCCCATGGGCATACTGCCTTTTATAAAGGAGGCATTGCCATGGAAGCAAGCAATCGCGAAACCCTTGAAAACTTGGCCCGGTCCTTTGCCGGGGAGGCCCAGGCCCGCACCCGCTACACCGTCTACGCCCAGGTGGCCCGGAAGGAGGGCCAGGAATGGATCGCCCGAGTCTTTGAGGAGACCGCCGCCAACGAGGCGGTCCACGCCGAGGAATTTTTGGAGCAGCTGCAAAAAATGGGCGGCTGCGCCGACAACATCGATATTTCCGGCGGCTATCCCTTCCAGCTGGGCAGCACGGCGGAGAATCTGGCCTACGCCGCCGCCGGAGAAGCCCATGAGCATGATGAGGTTTATCCGGCATTCGCGGAGGCGGCTCGCCGGGAGGGCTGCGATGAGGCCGCCCGGCTCTGGCTGCAAATCGCCCGGATCGAGGGCGTCCACCACAACGCGTTCCAGAGCCTGTACGACCAGTACACCTCCGGGACCCTGCACGAGAAGGAACAGCCCATCACCTGGCGCTGTCTGAACTGCGGCTACACCTACGAAAGCGTCCGTGCCTGCGATCCCTGCCCCGTGTGCGACAAGCCCAAGGGCTACCAGGCGGGGGAACTGAATGAGCGGCAGCTCATGGGGAAATAGGGTGAACGCCGGAAACGGTGATATTTTTTGCAACTTCTTGTTTACAGAAGGCGCTTTGGTGTGATATAATACCCAACAGCACAATAAAAACAGAGGTTGCGAAATGGACTATATCGTTTTGGATATGGAATGGAATCAGCCCTGGCCCGGCTCTCCGTCCTCCAAGAAGGTGCTTCCCGTGCAGATCCGAGGGGAGATCATCCAGATGGGGGCGGTGCGCCTGACAGACCGGGAACTGAACGGCGAGTTTCAGATCATGGTCCGCCCGAAGTATTACCGCCGTCTCAACCGCCGGGTGAGCAAGCTCACGGGAATCAAGGAATCCCGGCTACTGGCGGAGGGGGTCGGCTTTGCCGAGGCGGTGGACCAGTTCCGGCAGTGGTGCGGGGAGAATGTGATCTTCCTGACCTGGGGCTTTGACGACATTACCATTCTTCGGGAGAATCTCCAGCTCTACGGTCTGGATACCGATTGGACCGAGCGCTGGTACAACGCCCAGATGATCTTCAACGCCCAGACGGACGGCTCCACCTCCCAGAAGGCACTGAAAACCGCCATGGCCTATTTCGAGATCGAGGCCACCCGGCCGGCCCACGACGCCCTGGGGGACGCCTACCACACCGCACTGATCTGCGCCCGGCTGGAGCTGGAGCGGGGCATGAAGGAATACGACAAGGCTCTGGAAAACCACGACAACGGGTTCCACGGAGCGGAGGTGCCGGGGTGCATCAGCCGCCATGTTTACTACGGCTACCCGGATCGAAAGTCCGCCATGGAGGCCATGGCGGGGGAGGAGAACCGGTGCCCGGTGTGCGGCAAGCCCATGGAGAGTCAGCGCTGGTTTTCTCAACGGGGCCACCGGTATATGGACCTGGCGGAGTGCCCCGACCATGGGAAGTTCTTCATCCGGGTGCGGTTGTCGGACCAGAGCGACGGCACGGTTCGGGCCAGCCGCCTGGTCTACGAGAGCAGCGCCCAGACTGCCCAGACCTATTCCCGCCGGGCGGACACGGCGGAGCCGGAGGGGACCCGCAAGCCCCGCCGCCGGCGCAGGAAGAGCGTCAAGCGGAACCCCGAGGAGAAGAAAACCACTGCGGAGACATAAAGATGGCATGTGAAAAAGATGGTAGACACAAAAGTGCCTACCATCTTTTTGCCACATCACCCCGGTGGGTACGCCAGAAGGGATTCGTCTTGCGGCGGAGCGCCCAGCTTGGGCACTGGGCGGCGACCTGCCACCGGCAGGTCGCATTGAATTGTTCGAATCCCTCCCGGCATATCAAAAGCCGCGCCCTCACGGGTGCGGCTCTTGGCAGCTTGTCAAAAAAGTCTTTCAAAACGCCCCAAAGTATGCTATAATTGTGGTAACAGGGGGTGCGGGAATGGAACAGTGGAGGAAAGATTCCCGGCGGGAGCCGGTTATTACGGATTTAGAGGCATTAGTG
>CANRHF010000112.1 GCA_947630345.1 uncultured Oscillospiraceae bacterium
CCAGCGGCTCCACCGGCGGCACTGACAGCACCGGAAGCTCCGGCACTGGAGAAGACGGCGGCCAGGACGCTACCGGCGGCGCCGGTTCCGGGGAGAACGGCGGCGCCAATCAGGGCAGCAGCCGGGTCCGGCGGATCCAGGCCCGGTGAAAAACGCGCTCCGGCCGGACGGATGCCCGGCAATGGCGCGGCAAAGAAAGCAGCCATACCCGGAAATCTATTCGGGTATGGCTGTGTTTTATGCGTTGACCGGCCTTTTACCGGAAGGAAAGAAAGCGCCTGCGGCCCCGGCGGTAGTGGAAAAGGCCCGGTGGGCTCACTTTTCCAGGGGAAACAGCAGCGTCAGGGAGAATAGATTGTCCTTCACCTTCACCCGCAGGTCCCCGCCGTACTTTTTGGTCAGCATCCGGATGCTTTTCATGCCGTAGCCATGCTCCAGCTTGTTCTCCTTACTGGTGACGGGCAGACCGTCCTGAAATTCCAGGCGGCCGGAAAAATAGTTCTCCTCGGAAATCAGCAGCATCTCTCCTACCGGCTTGACCACCAGGGTGATCACCCGGTACTCCGGGTCCTCCACCTTCCGCACCGCCTCTACCGCGTTGGAAATGATGTTGCCCAGGAGGGAATAGAGGTCCGCCGGCGTGATGAACAGGAGCCTGCTCCCCTCTGCCATGCAGGTGAATCGAATGCCGTTCTTGGCGCAGAACAGGCTCTTTTCCGTGAGGATGGTGTCCAGCGGCTCGCAGCCGGTGGACACCCGGCTGTCATAAATGGAAATGGCGTTCTCGATCTCCTCCAGCTCCTCCCGGGAGACCTCCCCTTCCGAATTGCGAAGGGCCTGGAGCCGGAACCGCAGATCGTGGCACTTGATGTTGATCAGGCCGATATTCTCCTTGGAAAGCTCATACTGCTTCCGGTCCTGCTCCCAGAGCTGCCGCAGCACCGCCAGGTCCTGCCGCAGGCCCTCGGTCTGTAGCATACCGGACTGAAGGCACAGAATGAATATGCAGCAGACGCAGGAGAACAGGCAGATGATCATCGTCAGCGCGTCGCTCTGCCCGGCGTAAACATTGGTCCAGGAGCAAAGCACCACCGTCACCGTCATGGTAATGCCGGACAGGGCGTACACCTTGAGATTGCGCAGGGCCGCCGCGTCCTGCCGGAGCATGGGGCGGGTGAAGATCAGGTAGACCGCCGAGGCCACTACGGCAAAGATCCCGTTCCAGCAGAGCAGATAGGCTGGCGCAGGGCCGATCCGGTCCCCCAGACGCCAGACGGCGCCGGTCAGCTCGAAGATGCTGTAGATCCGGTAGGCCAGATTCTGGGTCGCGTAGGCGGCGATGCCGTAAAACAGGAGGGTGGCGAAGCCGGCCTGGAAGCAGAACTTCAAAACGCCCACCGTCAGGAAAAACAGGGCCAGATATACCGTCGTGATCACCACCCCGTCCGGTCCGGGCTGCCAGGTGATGGCCCGGGCGGCCAGCCACAGCGCAGCGGCGCAGACCAGGGCGCCGGCCAGGAGCCGCGGGAGCAGGAAGCGCCGGACCTTCAGACGGCAGCAGAACATCCCCTCGGCCAGCGCCAGCTGAAAAAGATAGGGCGGGAGAATATACAAAAACCAGGTCAGCGGGTTTGAATAGTCCATATCGGTCCTCTACTTCGTTTCCGCGCCGTCCGCGTAAATTTCCATCAGCCGGCGCATAAATTCCTTCCGGCGGGGATGGCTGATTCGGAGCTGATGGCCGCCGATAAAAAGGTCGTAGCCCTTTACCGATTCAATATAGCGGGCATTGACGATATAGCAGCTGTTGCAACGCAGGAAGCCCCAGCCCTCCAGCTTTTCCTCCACGCTGGACAGACTTCCCCGGGCCTCCATCACCCCGTCCACCAGCTGGAATTGCAGCCGGTGGCCGGTGACCTCCACAAACACGATCTTATCGCAAGGAATGCGGTAAAAGCCCCCGTCGAAGGGGACCTGGAGCATTCGGACCTGATTGGCTCGGGCCACGTTGACCGCCCGCTGGATCTTCATTTTGAACTCCGCGTAGGAAACGGGCTTGACCAGAAAATCCAGGGCGTTGACCGCATACCCCTCCTGGGCAAACTGGACCATTTTTGTGACGAAGACCAGCACCACGGCGCTGTCCTGCTTCCGCAGCTGCCGGGCGGCCTCCATCCCGTCGATGGTGGGCAGCTCAATGTCCAGGAAAATGATCTCGGGATGTTCCCGGATATGATTTTTCAGATATACCTCGGCGTCCCGGTAATGCGCAATCTCAAACTCCGTCTGCGTCTCCTCGCCCAGGCGGCCCAGGTGCTTCTTCAGCTGCGCCGCCGCCTGCGGATCGTCTTCAATGATAACCACCTTCATCGCGCAATCCCCCTTTTTAATTGTAACATTTCCCCCAAAACGCTTCAAGTAAAAAATAGAAATCCGGCCTAATCTTGCATTTTTGCGGCTTAAAATTACGGCGTTCCCGGAAAAGAGTGATCCTGCCCGGGATGGTCTTGGCGAAGGATGTCGCAGAAGTTGCCGGGACGCTTCATGAGTCCCGGTATTTTGCGCCTATGGACAGTTTTTTCGGGGAAAGGGGTTGCCCCAAAGCGAAGGATGTGGTATCTTATGGATAGAACATACTGGAGGAGATCGCTATGGATAACCGGCCCTATGTCCCATGGAAGCTGATGAACGATTTCATGGTAGATGTGTTCCAAGCCTACGGCGTGCCCGCGGCGGACGCCGCCATCTGCGCGGACGTGCTGCTGGAGTCCGACCGCCGGGGCATTGAAAGCCACGGCTGCAACCGGTTCAAGCCCATCTACCTGGATCGGATCAAGAACGGTACCTTGCTGCCGGTGACGAAAATCGATATTTTGAAGGAAACCCCAACCACGGTGGTTATGGACGCCAACAACGGCATGGGCATGGTGGCCAGCCACAAAATGATGGAGCTGCTCATTGAAAAGGCCCGGGTGTACGGCATGGCGGGGGGTGCCATTTTCAACTCCACCCACTATGGCATCGCGGGCTACTGGACCGGCATGGCGGAGAAGGCGGGGATGATCGGGATCTCGGGCACCAACGCCCGGCCTTCCGTGGCCCCCACCTTCGGGGTGGAGCCCATGATGGGGACCAATCCCCTGACCTTCACCATGCCCACGGACGAGGCGTTTCCGTTTAATTTTGATTGCGCCACCTCCACCATCCAGAACGGGAAGATCGAATACTACGAGCGGGAGGGCCAGCCCACCCCCGCCGGCCTGGTGGTCACCGAGGAGGGCGGCACCATGACGGACTCGGGAGAGATTTTACGCAAAATGCGGGCAGGGGAGTGCGCCCTTTTGCCCCTGGGCGGCATGGGGGAGGAAACCGGCGGCTACAAGGGCTACGGCTTTGCCGCCATTGTGGAGATCCTCTCCGCCGCCCTGACCGGGGGGCCCTACATGAAGGCCCTAAGCGGCAAGGACGAGGCGGGAAACCGTGCCATGTATCGGCTGGGCCACTTCTTCTTTGTCATCAATCCGGCGTTTTTCATGGGCCTGGACACTTTCCGGGAAACCGCGGGAGGAATCTGCAGAGGACTGCGCAATTCCGAAAAGGCTCCCGGCGCGGAACACATCTATACCGCCGGGGAAAAAGAATATCTGACATGGCAGGAGCGAAAGGACAAGGGCGTCCCTTTGGGAGAATCTCTGCAAAAGGAGTTCATCGCGCTTCGGGACGAATGCGGCCTGAATTATCGGTTCCCTTTTGAAGCGGATTGATGGACAAGTATTGCCCGCCTCCTAAGTAGAAATTTTTTTAAATATTCGAGTATTTTTCTTCCATATTTTTTTCGGAAATAAATAAAGTTCCTTTTTTGTATTGTTTCAATAAGTCTTTTTTTAAATTTTTAATCATTGGATCGTTGTATAATCGTGGAACAGAACTGCAAATCACCCTTGCACATATTCTTCGATTTAATTCGGTTCCATATCGATTAATAGAGGCTCTTAACTGTTCTACCGCATGATGAATGTTTTTTCCTTTTAACTCAACGAAAATAGCGGTTGGGCATTTCTGATCATGAACAATATACAAATAATCACATTTCTGCTCATCTTTCTCGTTTCGAACAATTCCTCCATCCATATGGAATAACGCAATCTTGCAATTTCTGTCATTAATCAAATTATATCTCTTATTTCTTTCTTCACAAGTTGCCTGTTGCCTAAAATCTTTATACACAATACATTCTTTTTTATACGCACAGACAAATTGTTCCCTTTCACAACAATCTTTCAAATCCCTACAAATCATATTTTATCTCCAACATATCAAGCTTTTCAGAATCTTCATTGATTTTTTCTGAAATGGAGTCTATTTCCAAGGAACGTATCAATCCACTCCGTTCATCAATGATACTTTCCAACCTGCTCCCAAAAGAATCATCAATTTTGTATGCTTTAATTTTCTGTGGCGAAATCCTAAATTGTTTTCTTACAATCTCCTCCTTATTTTTAACCGCAGAATGATTTTCAACAATGGCAGATTGAATTAACAAATTGGCTGAAGAGAGGATATAAGGACTATGCGTCGTGACAAGGAACTTACTATTGCTAGAATTCATTGTCAGCGCAATCAGTTCAACAATATTCTTCTGTGCGCTCGGATACAAGTGGGCTTCAGGTTCCTCCAAAACAATATAACTTTTCTTATTTTCAAGGATAGCAACAAACAACAAAAGTAAAATCCACAGGGATTCTTGCTGTCCTGAAGAACCATAGATCAGTTTTACCCAATGAGATTCATCAAAATATAACTTTTCCCCATCGGTGTCACTAACATAATCCGCCTTTAGTATCTTTTTAATCAATTCCTGCGCTATATTGGTGTCCGTATTTTTTATCTGACCTTGTACTGTTTTTAAATAGTCATCTACTACATTATTCAGTTTCGTTCCAAAACGGGACCGCGTAAACCGAATTCTTTCAATAAATTCTTTCATGGACAAATCCAGTATGGAAATATCAATTACATCCAGCTGATCCGATAAAACAGACAAAAGGCTTCTTCCCGCAGGAATATATATGACATCCTCATCAAAGTTAAATATCTTCCAGGAAATTTCTGTAAAATACAGTTTAATTTCATTTTTAAGCTTTAATTTGTTATTAAATTTCTGAAAAAAATCAACACTCTCTTGTTCTTGATTAGCATGATATATTCGATACGCATCAAGAAGAGAGTTTTTGATGTCTTTTTCTAACTTGTCAGAGAACTCAAAAAACGCATATCCATCCCTCAGACTAAGTTTCAAGGTCCGCGTGTCAGAATAAGAATAGGAAATAGCAAAAGGCTCCATGTGCTTTGTCGTCCCAAAGCATCCCATAAAATTTTTACGAATATATTTCAAAAAATTAATATACAACTCATTGGAATGGGTTTGTAAAAAAAACGTATCCTGCAGAATAAAATCAATATAATAGTCTCTGATCTTCTTACAAAAAAACAAGATTTTGCCAATCGTACTCTTGCCGGAAGCCTGAGGTCCGATTATAATATTAATATTTTTATCCGCATCAATGTCAAGATGTTCGATTGGTCCAAAATGATCTATCACTAGACGATTCATAATTTTCAACACCTCCAACACGTAATATTCTGCAAAAGAGAACAAACTGCACGGTTTATAAATAATTATATAGCAAGAATTTTCGCAAGGCAAGAAACATTTCCACATCTTACGAAGAAATTGTAAGCGAAATTGTAAGCGTACCTTCACACCCCCGCCAACACATCAAACGTCCCCGACACGTTCAGCCTCCCATACCCCCATTCTCTATTCGGGTAAAACAGATCCGCGCTCCGGGAGGCTCCCCGGATAAAGTAATTTTTTACCTCCAGGCTCTCCAGCAGCGGACTGTTTCCCTCCACCACGGCCCATTGCATGAACTGGGCCACGGCGCCCGCCGTAATGGCCGCTGCCAGGCTGCCTCCGCTCTGCCGTCCGAACACGGTGGGCACATCCACCCCCGGCGCGGAAAAAACCGGGCGGATCTGACCGGTCCTTGAGAAGCCCCTGCCGGAATCAAGGTAAAAGCTGTTATTGAAATCATTGTAAGCCGATACGCCGATCACGCTTTCCGCCATGGACGGCTCCGTCAAAGTGATATAAGGATCCGATTCCAAAAACGTCACCTCGGAAGAAAGAAATTCCGTGATGGGCAGCCACATATTGAACACCCCGTTGTGGATCTCCGAAAGAGAGGACACCCGAAAGGTCCAGATTCCCGCCGTAGGCTCCACCATGCGGAACAAAAGCAGCTGTTCCCCCGAGATCGGCTCTACCAGAACGCTGGAAATCGTGACCTT
>CANRHF010000113.1 GCA_947630345.1 uncultured Oscillospiraceae bacterium
TGGGCGCTCCTCCGAAGCCAGGGCGTAGGAAAAGTCCTCCAGGGCCAGCAGCTCCACCGTCTTGGACTGGCCGCCGACTACCTCCACCGTGCCCAGGCAGTCCCCGGCGGAGATGATTTTTTGCACCTGATACCGGGAGAAGCCTTCCTCCAGCAGCGCCTTGTGATCGGCCCAATCGTTGGGATCGTTCATGGTGACGGCGATGAGCCGCCGCCCCTGGCGGGTGGCGCTGGATACCAGAATCCGCCCCGCCGCCTTGGTATAGCCGGTCTTGACGCCTTCGACGCCGTCCAGCTGCCAGAGCAGCTTATTGTGGTTGCGCAGGCTCCGAGACCCCACCGTGACGGTCTTGGTGGACACGGTCTGTCGAAAAATGGGATTCTCCATGGCATAGGCGGCCAGCACCGCCATATCCCGGGCGGTGGAATAGTGATCCGGGGCGTCCAGGCCATTGGGATTGGAGAAGTGGGTGCCGGTCATCCCCAGCTGGCGGGCCTTGTCGTTCATCAAACCGGCAAAACCCTCCACCGTGCCGCCGCAGTAAATGGCCAGAGCTACCGCCGCGTCATTGCCGCTGTGGAGCATCAGGCCGTAGAGAAGGTCCTGGAGGGTCAGCACCTCCCCTTCCTTCAAATACATAGAGGAGCCCTCGATCCCCACGGCCTCCTTGGGGATCCGCATCCGGTCCAGGACGTTGCACTGCTCGCAGACAATCAGCGCCGTCATGATCTTGGTCGTGCTGGCGATCAGGGCCCGCCGGTCCGGCTCCTTCTCATACAGGAGCCTGCCGGTCTGGGCGTCCAGCAGCACCGCGTTCCGAGCGGAAACCGCCCGGGCGGGCATGGGCAGCATTGACACGGCGGTGAGTAAAACCGCCGTGAGGAATGCGATTCGTCGTTTCATGTTTCCTCACCCCAGCCTAGTTTTGCCGGAGATGGGAAAGGTTATTCTTCGTTCTTGGGGGTCCGGGAGTCCAGGAAGGCGGCCACCTTGTCCAGCACATCCGGCACCATCTCCACCACCCGGTCGGCGGTGGTATTGGCGGGGGCCGCCAC
This sequence comes from uncultured Oscillospiraceae bacterium, assembly GCA_947630345.1. Classification (GTDB taxonomy): domain Bacteria; phylum Bacillota; class Clostridia; order Oscillospirales; family Oscillospiraceae; genus Faecousia. The sequence goes on from CANRHF010000113.1 coordinate 1,056, forward strand.
CGGCAGCATCCGCACGGAACCGTCCTTGATCACCAGAAAGGCGATGGGCGTCACCTTCACCCCGCCGCCGGCGCCACCGCCGAAGGGGTTCTCCTGCTTGTTGGCGTTTTTGGAGACGAAATCGGACCCGCCTCCGGCAAAGCCCACGCTGACCTTGGAGATGGGAATGATGGTCACGTCCCCCGCCGTAATGGGCTCCCCCACCACAGAATTGACGTCGATCATCTCACGGATCTTCGCGATGGTGTTTTCCAGCATATTGGGAAGAGATTGGCTCATGTTGTGGCACCGCCTTTTCTTTGATTCATAATTTTCAGGAACTGTACAGCCGCCCGCAGCCCGTGCCAGCCGGTGACACGGAGCAGACGCCCCACGGTAATGGTCAGCTGCGCCCGGAGAAAAATGGTGGTCTCCTGGGCGGTGAAGTCGCATTCAATGTTGATATCCCGCTTTTTGACGACGAAATACCGCTCCAGCCGGGGCCAGAGGTTCCCCACCGCCGCCCAGGCTTTTCCGTAATTTTCCGCCAGGTCCGCCGGGTCGTCCCCCGCCAGGACCAGCTTACATTCCAAAAGATCCAGCCGGATATTTTTCCGATAGCCGTTCAGCAGATCCAGCACGATTTTCACCAGGGGGAGAAAATCCGTGATACTGCCGCCGGACGGCTGGGACTTTTCAGAGGATTTTTTCTTCTTTTCAGCGGGTTTTTCGGCATTCTCCTTCGGGGCGGTTTTTTTCTTTTCTTTTTTTTCTGGCTCCTCCCCAGGAAGGGGCTTCTTCTTTTTCCCGGGAAATACCTGGACTTTTACCGGCCCCGCTACCAGCAGGACCCGGGCCCCGCCGCTGTCGTAGAGGACCCGCACACCCAGGGGGAGCATGGCGATGAGCGCCAAAATGGCAAGGGTGATCCACCAGCCCATCTACTGCCCCACCTCCTCCGGGTTCAAATCCACCTTCTCAATGGGTGGAAGGTCCTCCAACGAGGTCAGTCCGAAGGTTCGCAGAAAATCCGGGGTGGTCCGGTACTGAATAGGCCGGCCCGGCACCGCCAGACGCCCCGCCTCGGCAATCAGCTTCTTGTTCAGCAGCGCGGCGATGGTATAGCCGCTGTCCACGCCCCGGAGCTGCTCCACAACGGCCCGGGTGGCGGGCTGATAGTAGGCGATCACGGTCAATGCCTCCAGTTGGGCGGCGGAAAGCCGGGGCGGCTTCCGGGTCTCCAGGGCTTTCGCCACCAGGTCCCCCATCTCCCCGGAGGAAACCATCTGGTATCCGTCCTCCAGCCGGAGGATCCGGATCCCCCGCCGGTCAAAGGACAGCTGATCCGCCAGACTATCCGCCGCCAGGGCAACGTCTTTTGGGTCAGCGTTCAGGGCGGCTGCCAGACGGGACAGCTCCACCCGCTCCCCGGCGGCAAAGAGAATGGCCTCAATGCCCCGCTGGAGCTCCAGCTGGGCCAGGTTCAGTTGCTCCATCAGACCGTCTCCTCCTCGCTTCCGGGATTGATGCGAACCTCAGGCTCGTCGCCGGCGCCATCCTCCACCGTGACCTTCCGCTGGCGGCACAGCTCCAAAATGGCAAGGAAGGTAGCGACCACCTCGGAACGGCTGCGGCTGCCCAGAAACAGGCTCCGTAACCGCTCCACGCCCCGCAGGATCAGGACCCGCAGCACCTCCCCCGCCTTTTTCGTGACGGGATAGGGCTCCTTCCCTACCAGACCCCGGAACGCGCCCTGGGGCGGAGGCAGACTCCGTTGGTTCCGCTCCGCGATGGCGGCAAGCGCGGCGGCCAGATCGGACAGCGGGTGGCGGTATCGGTAAGCCTCGTCCCGCCGCAGGGGTTCCGGTTCTTTGACAAACTGGCACCGCCCAATGTCGTTCCGGGGCTCCAGATAGGAGATGGCGGTGCGGATCTGCTCCATGGCCTCCCGGCGCTGACGCTGGGCCAGGCCCTGGCGCAAAAGATCCAGCTCGCTCTCCGCTTCCTCCCGCTCCGCTTGGGACAGCAGCATCTTGGTCTTGATCAGCATCAGGTGGGAGGCCATGGCGATAAACTCGCTGGCGATCTCCATGTCCAGACGCTTCCGCTCCTCCAGATAGGCCAGGTACTGCTCCAAAATGGCGGAAATGGATACGTCCTGGATCTCGATCTTATTTTTACTCAACAGCAGGAAAATGACATCCAGAGGCCCTTCAAAATCCTCCCGCTGGTCGGTTTTGGTGCGGACGATGCCCTCCAGATGGTACTGCGGTTCTGCCATGGTTCCATTTTTCCCTCTTGACTGTATATTCTTACCTATTATAGCATCGTTTTTTCTTTCGCGCAAGTATTTGAAAGAAAATTACGAATTCTTTCAAAAATATTGCATTTTAGGGAAAAGTATGATATGATAAACGCACAAGTTCTATGGGAGGGATTTTCATGGCGAAAAAGCGGAACCGGTATCGGGAGATGGAGCGGTTTATGACCTACTTCCTTGCGGGGGACGGTGTCGTTTTTCTCCTGTTTTTGTTGGCCTCGGGATTGGGCGTCACTTGGCTGAAGGTGATCACCGCCCTTCTGTGCATCGGCGTGTCCGCCCTGGGCATCGGATATCTGTACTTAAGCGGGGAGCTGCTGCGCACCCGGAGCCGCTGGATGACCGTGGGTTTCGCGGCGGTGCTGGTGTGCCTGCTGTTTTCCCTGATCCTGCGCTACCCCAGCCCGGATCCCGCCGCCGGGAAGAAGCCCGGCACCAGCCAGACCGGTAATCAGCAGACCGACGGCCAGACGAACGGGCAGCAGAACCAGTCCACCGGCGCGCAGCAGGATCAGCAGACAGACGGCAGCCAGCAGAGCCAGTCCACCGACGGTCAGCAGGAAGGTCAGCAGAATATCGGCGACGCCTCCGGCGGGACCACAGCCGGCCAGCAGAGCAATCCCTCGGATGGAACGGGAGATTCCTCTGGACAAAGCGTACAGTAACGCCGCGCGGCGTTTGATATGGGACATGCCCCGCGAAAGCGGGGCATGATCTTTACCTATAAAAGCTGTTGCCACCGATAAACTCCCGCACCAGGCTGGTGGGCGGGATCTCGTCGTCCACCTCCGCCTCCCGGACGAAGTTTAGAATCTTTACGATAGCCCGGACCTGGTCGTAGCAGCTCTGCTCCGGCTCCACCGCCGTCAGCAGGGGGAAGATGTGCTTTTTCAGCACGGCCAGCTCGTAGAGGGTGGAGCTGTTGAAGATCACGTCGGCCTTCTCCTGGAAGGGGAATATCCACCGCTTCTCTCCCCTGCGCACCGAATCCCACATGGAGATGGTGTGCGCCACCGAGGCGCCCCGGGTCTCATAGTCCCGGACGATCCGCCGAAGCAGCCGCAGATAGCTGGTGGGGATCCGATTGTGATCGTCCAGATTCAGGGGGAGCAGCGGGCTGACGTACATTTTGAAAATAAGGCTTTTGTCCAACCCCTCCGGCAGCAGCACCGGGTTCAGGCCGTGGAGCCCCTCCACAATGATTACCGCGTCATCATCCAGCGCCAGATTCTTTCCCGTCCATTCCCGCTTGCCGGTGAGGAAGTTGAAGGAGGGCATTTCTACCGTCTCCCCCGCCAGAAGCTGGGACAGCTGGCGGCGGAACAGATCGGTATCGATGGTGTTGATGTGCTCCAAGTCCAGCTTGCCGTCCGGCCCGGGGGGCACCCGATCCCGGTCGATGTAATAATCGTCCAGGCTCATCAAAATGGGCTTTTTTCCGTGGACCCGGAGCTGAGTCGCCAGCCGGTGGGCGGAGGTGGTCTTGCCGGAAGAACTGGGGCCCGCCAGCATCACGGCTTTGGCCCCTTGGGCGCAGACCCGGTCCGCCACCTGGGAAAAATTCTTTTCATGGAGGGCCTCGTTGACCCGGATCAGCTCCCGAATGCCGCCGCCCAGGGTCAGATCGTTGAGATCCGCCACGGTTTCGCATTCCATCAGGCGGCACCAGCGCTCCCCCTCGGCGTAGACGGCGTAGAAATTGGGCATTTCCTCAAAGGACCCCACCCGGTCCGGCTCCTGCTCGTCGGGGAACAGGAACACAAAGCCGCCCTCGGCGGGGATCATGTCCCAGACGGAGAGAAAACCGGTGCTGGGGGCCAGCTCCCCGTAGTAATAGTCCAGAAAATCCTCCCAGCCGTAGGCGTCGAAGTAGGGCTCCGCCCGCCAGGCCAGCAGCCGGGCCTTGTCCGTCTGACCGGCGGCGGCGAAGCGGTCGATGGCGTCTAGAGTGGGCATCCGCCGCCGGAGCAGGGGGATATCCGCCGCCACCAGGGCGCGCATCCGCTCCTTTAGAGCCTGGACGGAAAAATCCGGGGCGTCCAGCACCTGGACATACAGCCCCGGCCCCACGGTGCAGTCCATCTTCCCCCGGGCCTTGGGCCAAAGCTGGGACAGCGCCAGGAACATGACGAATTGAGCGGTGCGGACATAGACATCCCGCCCGGTGGGGTCTGTGATCCGCAGCAGCCGCACTACGCCCTGGGAGGCGGCCATGGCCCGGCGGATGGAGGGCCGCTCCCCTGCCGCCGCCTGCTCCCGGAGGGGCACATAGTTGAGATTGAATACCTCGCCGGCCAGCTTGGCGGCCAAGGGCCGCCGGGAAAGCGCGCTCTCCAGCAGGCCCAGCTCCCGGACCAGGTCCAGCAGCCGCTGGCCGGGCTGGGGTGTGATTTTTTGTCCGTCAATGCAAAGCTCCATGACGTTCCCTCCAATTTTTACAATTCAACATTATTATAATACCATACTTTTGTCGAAATTGCAACAAATCAAACGATTTCATTTTGCCAAGATCATCTATTGGGCCACTTTTTCCGCGTTTTTTGAGCATAGGAGAACCGCCGTACAGGACCCATTCCCATACGGCGGCGCCTTATTTCCCGAATAGATCGCTGTGCGTCCCGGTGCGGGTCAGCGTCAGCACCAGTACATCGTTCTCAATGCGGTAGACCAATAACCAATCAGGCAAAATATGGCATTCCCTGTGCCCTGCCCAATCGCCGCTGAGCCCGTGGTCTTTATTCTTGTCCGGCAGGGGTTCTCCCATAGCCAGGGCAGCGACAACATCTTCCAACAGGCTGATTTTTAATCCACGTTTCATTGCCAGCTTGTAATCTTT
>CANRHF010000114.1 GCA_947630345.1 uncultured Oscillospiraceae bacterium
CTCGAAGCGCACCGAGTTGATGATGAAGTGGGAATGCACATGCCTGGCGTCGCAGTGCGTAGTGACCAGGACCTCCGTCCCGGGCCAAGCCCGGGCGGCAAACTCCAAGGCAATCTCATGGGCCTGCTTTGGCGTGACGTTTTCCATGGGAGAGAAGGACTGGACGTACTGATAGAAGTTGATCCCGTCCATCTTCCCATGTGCGGCCTTCGTCGCTTCAAATTCCAGAATGGAATTGCGTCCCTCGCAGTTGACGCCGCTGATGAGATACTGCCGCGACTGCGCGTCCCAGGTCTTGTCCTTGCGCATACAGTAACCCATGACCGCCCGCATGGCGCTCAGGTGCTGACGGGTCTCCCGGATATAAGTCACGGTCGCCATGGCGTTCCTCGGTTGAGCCGATAGAGTTCTTCATAGATGGCTCTTTGCAGATCGATGACCTCCTGAAAATTGTAGGACTTGAACGCCCCGGCGTTGATCTTCGCGGCGATCTGATTGAGGTTGTTGCCGACGCGTTTCAGCTCTCTAATCAGTGGACGGGTATCCTCGGCCACATGGATTTCCGTCAGCAGAGAGGCCGCGACGATATAATCCGTCAGACTCATGCGCGCCTTGATAGCGTTTCGGATGATGGCTTCCTTTTCAGAAGCGGTCAGCCGGACGGTCAAGGTTTGGTTTCGTTTTCGGTTTCCGGACATCTAATTCCTCCGTTTCGTAAGTCATAAGTGGGTCCGGGCTGCCGCCCGGTTCGCCCCTTTGGGGATGGGGGACGCGGCGGGCGGACAGCCAGACGCTCTGCTTGCCCCAGACAAGGTCTGGGAAAACCCGCCCCCGCAGGGGCATTCCATAGTTTCAGCGAATTCGGCTTTGTGGGGTTTCATCCAATAGTGGTGTTATTCAGGGCGATGTTTGCCCGTTTTTCGCCCTGTGTGGGGTTTTCAGCGGCAGGGCGGGACTTACCCCGCCCCAGAGAACAAGCGGCACACAGGGGCGACACCGCCCTCACGGCGGCGAATGCTTTGCGCTGGGGTATCCTGTTTCAGAACGTGTATTTCCAGCTACAAACCGGGATTGCCCAAGCGCCGCAACGTTTTTTCGGATCTTGTTCCAGTACCGCGGAAAGAGCAAAACAGTATCGTCGTGACACCTCCGTGACGGCTGGGATGATAGAAAACCCCGCTGCCGCAACCGCTTTTGCGGTTCTGCTGCACCTGGGACACATTTTCGCTATAAGGCGGCGTCCCGAATCCGTTCCGCCTTTTTCCGGTACAGAAAGATCACTCGCTTTTGAGAATTGCCGACACGAAGGGGCCTCGTATTCTGCTTCGCGCCGGGTTCAATCAGATCTTCTTCCACCAACGCCTTTAGCAAACCTTTCTGGGAACAGGAAAAGTTTTCGCCCTGGTCTTCGCAGAGTTTCCGAACGATCTTGTGCGCCAGCTCGCTGTACAGGTACAGAAAATCCGGGTCTTGATAGCCGACGCAGGTTCCGAAGGGAAGCGCGTCCCCACCATTGCGGTCGAGAACATACGCCTGCCCGCTTTCCAGCAGCGCGTAGAGCTTGCGAATGAAGACATGGGTGGGCTTGTCCTCGTCGATGCTCTTCGCTTGGTTCCCCGCTAGGCGGCAGAGGAGCTTTTGAAAATTTTTAAAGATCCCTTGGCACCAAGCGTCCGCGAAGCCGCCCCGTTCGTGAAGAAAACGCAAAAGAAATTCCATGCCGATCTCCAACTGGGCAACGGTTTCCGGCACCCGGCCATGGCTGCGGGCGCCGCCGTCACGAAAGGAATCTCGGTACAATAGGAACCGGGAGAGAAGGTGTTTCTTGAAATCTGTTTCCGCTTCTTTCGAGGAAAGAAAGTGCTCTCGAATCCATTCGGTGTAGGCAAACATACAACGCTGGAACACGCCCCCTGCCGCCTGCCTTTGAAATTCAGAAAGAATTTCTAGGTCTACATCCCTTTCCTTCAGCTCCAGAGCAAAGTATCTTGCCGTACCGCTCTCGCCGATGTCCGGAGCGAACTCCGCCGTGACGATGGCGTTGCCCTGAGGCGGGCGGGACTCCATGGGAGAGGAATCCGCCCGGAGCCGTCCTTTGCCGGTGCGGTCGCCGTAGGCCCGCATCACCGCCTGGGCGGTTCCGTTCATCTTTTGCTCCTCCATCCGACTGGACGGATGCAGATCGTCAATGACCGTGAGTACATCTTTCAGCGCAAACGCGTTGTAGAGAATGCTGTTACTGGTATCCCGGAACGACAAAGGCAGCTCCGACGCCGTAAACCTTCCGAAGAAGGAGATCGTCAGAGCTGCCAGTGTGCTTTTTCGGGAACCGGTCTTGCCCAAAAGAAACAGGACGAACTTGGGCTCGCATCCAGCTTCCTTTAGAAAGTGATTCAGCGGGCTGAGAAAAGTGAACGCCAGAAGCGGGAGCATGATTTCTTCCGGCGCCGGGGGCTGCCAGAGCAGGCTGGCAGCGGTTTGGATGTCCAGCATTTCAAAGCGCCGCTCTATGCGATAGCCGCGCATTTTACTGGGAAGCTCCACGGTGAAGCGGTCCTCCCCGGGCATGAGGAAATGCCAATCGCCGTCGATCTGCCGCCAGCCGGTGGTGGAAAAGACGGTGACCTTTTCCGCGTTCAGGGCAGTGGTTTGGAGCGCGTTCCAGACGCTGGACTTGGTTTTCAGACCTGGCTCCAGAATGCAGTCCATGCCCCAGTACTTCACGATCCAGCCAAGGCCCTCTACTTCTTCAGCTGGGATCGTGATTTCCGGGAGCGTGCGTCCGCTTTGGTGGACCCCGCCAAGGCGAACGAATTTGGCGGACGACACGCCGTCGTCCATCGAGATCTCGCGCAGCACTGCCGGCGCGAGGTTGCACAGCTTCCTTGTGAAAGCGCCCTGCCTGTTGACGCCCGATTCATACAGGCAGTGATCCTTCACAAAATATCGCGGTGCGTACTGCGGGGGTTGAGTCAATGTTTCTGCCTCCGTTTGTAAAAGATATACTACCGCTGCCACTCTTCGCGCCTCCAGGCTGATTCCCTGGGAGGCGATTCCCACAAAAAGTGCGAGTAGTATCCATTTTACAATTTTGAAAATCTCTATTGATTCTATCGAATGTTTGTACTATAATTTTCTTGCGGGAGGCGAGGAAATGAACATTCAGCGATACAGGATCTACGAGCTCTCCGCCCGGGCGGTCATGAGCTATGCCCGGGAGGAGGATGGAGTTTACCAATATGACTTAAATCCAAAGGCGGTCGCCCAGTGTCTGGTGTCCGCCGCTTCCCATGAGCAGGACAGCAACGCCCTGTTCTTTCAGATTCTCTCCGAGCTTCACGGAAAGCGGTATCGGGAGACTGCCAACGACAGCGTGAACGAGGAGCTGGCGGAGATTCTGTTTTACATGAATTTTCAGAGGGTCTTTGATACTATGGGACTGCGTCAGAGGGATCGGATTCGGCAAAAGAAGGCGGAATGGATGTTTTCCCCGGAGGGGATCACGCTGGATTTTGGAAACGGCCCTCACCGGTATCTGGCCTTTGAACGATCCGGCAATATGAGCCGGAGCTCCCGGCTTTCCTTCATTCGGGAAGATTTTTACGCGCCGATCCGCAGGCGGATCATGCTGGACCTGGAGATCCGGCACTGCCAGCTCAGCAAGCTCTACGCCTACAACGGGCTGATGCTCAGCGCCGGCCAGCGGATCGAGGGCATCGGGATTGAAAAGAAGCACCGGGTCATCGTGGTGGACAATCCCAAATTGACCACCGACCGGGAATTCATGGTCACCGTCCGGGATGACGGAACAAAGGGCAGCACCCGGAAGTTTTTTCGGCAGGAGGTACTTAAAAAAGTGACTGTCACCTGCTTCGATGGGGAGGGCCTGATTTCCAAAGCCTATGCCGAGAAGCTGGATATCGCCTACTGTGGGCGGCACGTCCATTCCTCCTTCCAGATCCGCATGCCCTATGTGAAGGGCATGCTGCACCAGGTGGATTTCAAGGATTTCTTTCACAAATTCAATGTGAAAGTCATTCGGGATGTATGGGGCGAGCTCCACCCGGTGGATTCTGTGGATATCATTCTGACCGTCAGCCAGTTTAAAGCGTTTGGATGGTTCCGAGACTGCAAAAAGAGCTGGAAAGATTATTGGACGGCCTTTCAGAAGTACCGCCACGCCTTATATATCACCAATGTCAGCAAGGAGGAAGCCGGCGCCCTGACCGAGCTGAATTACCAGTTTCTCGCCACGGTGTCCATCCAGTCGGAGGAATTCCGGCCGGCGGATTTGCCCGGCGGATGGGATCACAGCCCGGCGAAGGACCAACGGAACTGGCTGACCAAAGCGACAGAGCAGCGGTACTATGATCTCCGGGCGGACGAGGATGCCCAGCGGGCGTTCTTTCTGGAGGCCCTGACCAAGCCCGGCATTTTAAAGCATAGCAAGGAAGCCGTCATGGCCGCCGTGCTGTGGAAAAATCCCCTGTTTCTCCATGAGGAGGTCTACCAAACGCAGCTGGATGCCCAGGCGGAACAGGTCTTGAAGGGCTACGCGGTGGGGCGGCTGCTGGTGCCGGGGGATATCCGCTATCTGTCCGGGGACCTTCTTAGCCTTCTGTATCATATCGGGCGGGAAAATGAGGCGGTTTCCTTTACGGACGTGCCGTTTCGCACAGAGGTGCTGGCGGATTCGTTTAACCAAAACAGCTTCTATGCCCCCGGCGCGGCGTATGCCAATGGGGACCTCTGCACCCTCTTGCGCAACCCGCATATCGCCAGGAACGAGGAGATCCAGCTATCCGTGTACCCGGAGGACAAGCTGCGGGACTTTTATTTTGGCCACCTGACGGATGTGGTGATGGTGGACGCAGGAATGCTGGCGGCGGAACGGCTGGGCGGCGCGGATTATGACGGGGATCTGGTGCGCACTGTTTCAGACCCCATCCTGAACGCCGCTGTCCGCAGGAACTACGCGGATAACGCATATGACACGCAGATCTTACTGACCAATCAAGCCAATCTCCCCCTTTTGATGATTCCCTCCATGGCCTCCAAGGAGCAGGACCCGGGCGATTGGCACGCCCGGTACGAAACGGTGAAAAACACATTCGCCGCCCGGATCGGCCAGATCTGCAACGCGGCGCTGGATCGAAGCGTCATGGCCTATAGCGAAAAAACCGCTCCCGCGCTGCGGAAGCAGTGCAAAGAGGAAACGGAAGTGCTGGCCATTCTCTCCGGCCTGGAGATCGACGCCGCCAAGACCGGCATCCGCCCGGATCTGTCGGAATATCTGGGGCGCAAAACGCGGCGCACGCCGTTTTTGAAATACAAAACCATGGTGGAGGAAAGCGAAAAGCGGCGGGCGTGGTACGAGGATACCCACCGGCAAAAAATAGACCGGTTCTTTGCGGATACGGACTGGGAGCAGGTCGATTCCCCCGTGGAGCGGCTTCCGCTGCTCGCCCGCCAACTTCGGGAGGGCACCAAGAAAGCCCCATGCAGAAAGGCAAGGGATTCGCAGTTGTTCCTCTTCGCGCGGGAGAAGGACTGGGTATCCAAGCTCAACCCCCGTACCTTGGAAAAGGTGAAGGAATTGCTGGCAGATTACGAAGCATGTCTAAAGCGTATTCGTTCCTGCCGGACGCCGGCCAAGGAGTACAAGCGCAAGGCGGACATTGAGCGCTCCCTCTATCGCAGGGGTCTGGAGGAGCTTTACGATACCGACGAACTCTATGCCCTCTTCCGAACCCTTGACCCGGAGACGCTTTCCCAGCTCCGTGCGGCCATCCGGGAGGAGCGGTGGCACCTGATGAAAGAGGGGGATCGGGAAGCGTTCCTTGTCCGCTGGCTGCCGGGGGAGGAATTTGAAGAATGGTACGACATGCTGCTGGATTTTCGGCACTACGGGTTCCGGGTGCTTGGGGACGTGGTCGGGGACATTGACGACGCCAACAGCGGCGCGGTGCGGAAGCAGCTCCACAGAGCGGGGGATTCGGAACATTTTACCGTCCTGATGCAAGCTTATATCGACCACCCCAGGGCGAAAAATTACCGGGACGCGGTAGCAAGGAAATGCCGGGAGCTGCTCAAAGGCATTGTCCATTTGAACGCGGCGGTGCGGTATATCGTGGCCCTTGGAAAGCGGGAG
>CANRHF010000115.1 GCA_947630345.1 uncultured Oscillospiraceae bacterium
CCGCCCTGACCGGGGGACCCTACATGAGAGCCCTGAGCGGCAAGGACGAAGCGGGAAACCGCGCCATGTACCGGCTGGGCCACTTCTTCTTTGTCATCAATCCGGAGTTTTTCATGGGCCTGGACACCTTCCGGCACACCGCCGGCGGCATCTGCCGGGACTTGCGAGCTTCCCAAAAGGCGCCCGGGGCGGAGCGGATCTATACCGCCGGGGAAAAGGAATACCTGGCCTGGCAGGAGCGGAAGGATCTGGGCGTCCCCGTGGGGGAGGCCATCCAAAAGGAGCTGACGCAGCTGCGGGACGAGTGCGGCCTGCCCTACCGGTTCCCGTTTGAGGAGTAAAACGACAGGGGTCGCCGGAATATCCCCGCGGCGCCTTGGTAGAAGCGCTTAAAGAAAAAGCCCTCCGCCGCGTTTCCAGCGGCGGAGGGCCTTTTCTACTCCATTTCCGTTTCCCGCTCCGGCAGAAGAGGCGCGTTTCCGGCGCAATCGCCTGCTTTCCGCTGGGCGGCCCACTGCCGGTAGGTCGCGGCGATGATCCCGGCGGAGATCACCGCCGTCAGAATGTCGGACACCGGCATGGAATACAGCACCCCGTCCAGACCGAAAAACGGCGGCAGGAGCAGGGCAAAGCCAACGCCAAATACGAACTCACGGATCATGGAGAGCATGGTGGAGGCGGCAGCCTTTCCCATGGCCTGGAGGAAAATAAAGGTCGCTTTATTCACGCAGGCAAAGACGATCATGCAAAGATAGACCCGGAACGCCTTGACGGCGAACTCGGTGTAATAGACGCTCTCGTTCGCCGAGCCGAAAATGCCGGTCAGTTGCCGCGGCAGCAGCTCCACCACCACCAGCAGTGCTGCCAGACCGACCGCCGCTTCGCAGGTGAGCAGCAGCGAGAACAGTCCCTGAACCCGGTCCGGCCGCCGGGCGCCCATATTGTACCCCACCACGGGAATACATCCCGCCGCCATGCCGATGACAATGGAGATCACGATCTGGAACACCTTCATTACGATCCCAACCACCGCCATGGGGATCTGGGCATAGAGCGCCTGCCCGAAAATGGGGTCCAGCGCGCCGAATTTTCGGATCATGTTGTTGACCGCCGCCATGGAGGCGACCAGGGAGATCTGAGAAAGAAAGCTGCAAATCCCCAGGGACAATGTGCGCCCCGCGATTTTCGGGTCGCAGGTAAAATCCCGCTTTGACAGCTTGATGGATTTGCAGCGCGGCAGATACCACAGCGAGAGCAGCGCCGTGGCGATCTGACCGATGACCGTTGCCACAGCGGCGCCCATCATGCCCCAGTGGAAGCAGAAAATAAAAAGTGGATCGAGGACGATGTTCAGCGCGGCGCCCAGAAGCGTGGCGGCCATCGCAAATTTTGGGCTCCCGTCCGCGCGGATGACCGGATTCAGCGCCTGGCCGAACATATAAAACGGGATCCCCAAGGTGATATAGAAGAAATATTCCTTGGAGAGGGCAAAGGTGGCCTCGTTGACGGTCCCGCCGAAGACCGTGATGATGGGCGTGGAAAAGGCCAGATACACGACGCAGAGGAGAAGACCGCTGATGACCGTCATCCCCACCGAAAGACCGATGCTGTTTCCGGCGGCTCGTTTGTCTCCCTGACCCAGGCTCAGACTGACGAAGGCGCAGCAGCCGTCCCCGATCATGACGGCGATGGCCAGCGCGATCACCGTCAAAGGGAAGACCACGGTGTTGGCGGCGTTGCCATAGGAGCCGAGATAGCTGGCGTTGGCGATAAAGATCTGGTCAACGATGTTGTAAAGCGCGCCCACAAGCAGGGAAATGATACAGGGTACCGCGTATCGGCCCATGAGCTTGCCCAGCTTTTCCGTAGCCAGCGCGGATTGATTTTGTTCCATGATGATACCTCCTTCAAAACGCGAAAACGGCGCAAGTCCCAAGGTTGGACTTACGCCGTTTCAGCTACACACAGCTGTTATTATAGCAGAGAATCCTCTTTTTCGCAAAGGCAATTCTGCACAAAATGAGCGGAAAAATTACCCGTCCCCATCCGGCAGGATGCTCTGTTTCGGCGCGGCCGCCCGCCTTCCGCACCAAAACAAGCGCAACAATAGACTGCCCGTTGCGCAAAGCGTCCTATTACCTGAAATGATTCTTGAAAAGGCAATTGAAGTATGATATCATAGGAAAAAGGAGAGGTTCCAGTTTTCAAATGTAGCCATCGCTTTTGCGGCAAAGCAGCTCCATAGTAAAATCGTCCTCGTCAATGGGAAACAGTTGGCCAAGCTGATGATCGATTACGACCTTGGAGTTTCAACAGTGGCCGTTTATAAGGTCAAGCGTATTGATTCGGATATCTTTAGCGAAAATGTTTGACGGGCAAGCTTGCGGCATGTGAGATCAGCCGGGAAGATTACGATAACTGGCGTTATCATTATCCCAAATACGACGATACCGAAATTCGAGCAACCGTCCCACCCAAAGAGCGAAGCGACGCTTTGGTTGAGGCTTTCAAGGACAAACTCAAAACCGATGATTGAAGGAGACGTAATATGGCTTCCAGTAAAAATTATCTGAACTTTGTGTTAGACCAGTTAAGCGGCTTAGACAGCATTTCTTACCGTGCGATGATGGGGGAATATATCCTCTATTTTCGAGGTAAGATCATCGGGGGCATTTATGATGACCGTTTGCTTATAAAGCCTGTGGCCTCCGCTGTTTCCTTGATGGATACACCCGTCTATGAACTGCCGTATGAGGGCGCTAAGGAAATGTTGCTCATCGAAGATATTGACAACAGAGAGTTTCTCTGTAAGCTTTTCCAGACCATATATGACTCGCTTCCCGAACCGAAGAAAAAGAAAATCACCCCCTGACAAACGACAAAAAGCCCTTAGCTGTGTTACCTACAGCTAAGGGGTTTTCTAATGTTCTGTGCTTTTTGCTGGGTTTAACAAGACCGGCTGCTATGTACCTTCTCGCACTTGTGGGAAACTTCGACTTTTGGCAATCTATTTGGGATGCGAATGTTGTAGTATTTTAGTATCACGGCACCAAAAAAGCGCCCCAGAGCCCTTGATTTTCTGTTGCAAAAAGTGTTGCAAATATTGCAAAAGAATGATTTCGACCGGTTTGTGAGTGGCATCATGGTATGCGCGTTCCGAGCAGGCCGTTCTTTTATGTGATCGGGTGACAAAATGCGCCTGGTAATTCTAACGTGCATCTTTTTAAAAAAGATGCACGTTAATTATTGACAAATAAAAACAGGTGTGCTATACTGATTCCATGCTCGTAGGGAGGTATGCTTATGTTGGAATACATTAAAAACAGAACAACCGATTTTAATGCCGGACATTTTCTGAATGAGCTCGCAAATGCCTCCAAAAACTTAGGGATTTTGGAAGCGAAAATCAGTTCGTACCAATTTAACAGCATTCTGATTCCCATGCTGCAAAAAAAAGAAGCTGTTTCGTCTATGTATATTGAAGGTACACAGACCACTATAACTGATGTGCTGAGAGATGAAATCAAACCTAAGCCGGATGATGAAAAAATCCGCACAGAGGTAAGGAACCATATGAAAGCACTTGCGTTTGGAGCGGAGCATCTTCGCACCGGAAAGTTTACTCATTCCTTTATTAAAGAGCTTCACGCTCGCTTAATGACTGGTATTATTGCCCCAGGGCTTGAAAAAACGCTTGGAAAATACAAAACAACGGACAATCAGATCAAAAGCTCAACAGGTACGGTCGTATATACGCCCCCGGCGGCTTCCGAAACGAAAAAATACATGGACGAACTGATCTCTTTCATGAATAACGCAGAAGACGGGCTCCATCCGCTTATCAAGGCCGCTATGATTCATTCTCAATTTGAATCTATCCACCCGTTTTCCGATGGAAACGGTCGAATTGGTCGTATTTTAATCAGCCTGTATTTCTACAAAGCCGGAATTATCAATTTCCCTTTCTTTTATATCAGTGAGGCCATCAACATGGATAAGTCGGTATATTATCGTATGTTGACTGATGCAAGAACAAATTCTCTCGACGAATGGATTAAATATTTTTTGCACAAGGTTTCCGTCCAAGCTGCAAAACACATTGGATACATTGAATCCTTGAACACGCTATACTCAAAAACGAAAAATATAGTGAAAGAGTGTGTAAACAGCCCTAAATTTGATGAAATTATTGAATGTTTGTTTACCTATCCGATTCTCAACGCGTTTCTTTTAGAAGATCAGCTGACTGTTTCTCACGGGCAAGCCGTTCGATATTTGAACATATTAGAAGAGAAACACGTTCTTCACAGTGATGATCGCAAACGTGGAAAAACCTTTTATTTTGCCGAACTACTTGATTTGGCAAGAAGGGAATAAATGCAGACACAATAGAAAGCGGGTGATGCCTATGATTGATTTCAGATAAAGAACAAAAGCACTTTACAAATTGTTGCGACCAATCTGTAAAGTGCCTGTCCCCCGAATATTGCTATTCGATTTGGCGTTTAGTCATTATAGCACAGTTCGGGGGAAAAAGCAACATTCAGCTGTAAAAAACATAAAAAATTATTTGGAGAAACTATAATGACAAGTAAAACTATGAGATACAATCCCCTATTTATGAGGAATTCTTTCCCGAGCGCAGGCAAGTGGGGCATTCCGTTTGTAAGCAAACAAGCCCTTCCGACCGATGATATTATGTTGGCGGCCTGCTCTGACACAAGAATGCACGATAGTGAAGAAAACAGAAAAAAAGGTGTACATTTTTTCGTTGATGACTATCGGTTCTCCGGGATTTACGATCATCCCGACCGTTCTTTAGAACGCTATTGTCAATACGCATTTTTGCTCACACCTGATTTTTCCACCTATGCCGATATGGACTTATGGCGGCAAATTGAAAGCGTTGCAAAAAATCGCTGGGTAGGTGCGTATTGGCAGAGCAAAGGATTGACAGTGGTTCCGACCATCAGTTGGAGCGACAGCCGCAGTTTTGAATTCTGCTTTGATGGCGCCCCGCAAGGCGGGACAGTCGCCGTAGGTATGATCGGGTGCAAACGTTCCCGCCTTGGCTTTCTGCGCGGTTATAACGAAATGCTTGAGCGGTTACAGCCCGAAAAAATAATCGTTTTCGGCACGCCATTTCCCGAGATGAAGGGCAATATTGTGGCGGTAGACTACCTGTCTTCAAGAAAGGTGGTGCGCTGATATGGGTGGGAGAGGTACTTTTGCAAGAGGAAATCCGGTGGATTATACATACAAAACCGTCGGCTATATTGAGGGTGTTAAGGTTTTAGAAGGGATAAACGGAAAGCACAGTTTGCCCGATGAAGCACATTCTAGCAGCGCTTATATCAAACTAAAATCAGATGGCACATTCCATGAAATGCGTTTTTATGACAAAGACCATTATCTCATTCGAGAGATTGCATATCACCCGGAGCCGAAATTGAACAATGGAAATAGATCAGAGAACATCCTACATATTCATGAATATAGCAGAGACAATTTTCAAGACCGAATGCCACGTTTGATGACATCAAAAGAAATTAAAAAGTATAAAAAATATTTGAGGGGAGTGAAATTATCTTGATAAACGGAAATGTACAAGAATTTATCGATGGTCTGCATTATGGCGATGAGCGCTTTTTTCTCTACAACGGAAAAAAATATTTTATACAAGGCTATTTGGAAAACGAAACGCCGATGCTGGAGCTTTATGTTTTGGAACCGTCTGACAGCTGTTTTGAATGGCGTGCCTATTCAAAAGATAAAAACTATCCCGTTTCAGAGTTTGTCAGCGCAAAAATCTTTAATGGGAAATCTTTTTGGGAAGTTGAAAAAGACATCGAGTGGGTAGACTGTTAGTGGATCGCGCATAACAACCACCCGGAACAATTCCGCTCGCCCGAAAGCGCTTTTTCTTCCAAAGCTGTTGCAAAAAATTTTCAAAAAAGCAGGGAGCCCGAAAACCCAGTATTCATGTGGGTTTTCGGGCACTTCATAGCCAAGAGGGTTTATTCCCACTCGACAACTACTAATCAATTTTGTTTAGAGATTATTATTTGTCGTGTATGTAGGTCTTTTGATTAT
>CANRHF010000116.1 GCA_947630345.1 uncultured Oscillospiraceae bacterium
CCCCATGCTCACTCCTCGGCTCAAGCGCCGCCGCGTTGCGGCCCTTGAGCCGAGGAGTGAGCATGGGGTCGGCGTCGGAGATGGTGCCCAGAATCAGGCCCTCGATCTCCTCCTGGCCATAGTGCTGGGCCCGGAGGAAGTCCCCGGCCCGGTCAAAGGCGGCCAGAGAACCGGCGGCGTTGGGATCCCGGTAGGTGTGGAAGACCACCTGGCCGGCGCTGGCGATCAGCAGGCCGCAGCCGTAGGCGCCGCCCTGGACCCGGATGGTGTTCCACAGGTAGTCCAGGGACAACGCGCTGGCCGCCACCCGCTGTTCGCCCCGGTAGGCGCTGCCCAGCAGCAGCTGGTTGCCGCCCTTGGCGGCGAAGGAGACCTCTGCGGGGATCACAAAGCCCTCCCGCCGGGCGCCCCAGCCGGGATAGGATGCCGGGGCGGTCACCGCCTCGCCCATGGGCAGGGGCTCCGCCAGACGGGCGGCCAGGGCCTCGTCCCGGTCCCCGGTCAGGCACAGAGTCAGCCGGGCCCGGCACAGCAGCCGCTTGGCCAGCTCCTCCAGCTGGGTCAGCAGCGTGTCGTCCCCCTGGGAGAATGCGGCCTCGGTCTTGCACAGCCAGCGGTAATTCTCCAGGCCGCCCAGAGCCTCCGCCACCATGCCCGAGGCGGAGAATCCGGCGGCGGCCCGGGTGGAGGCAAACCGGTTGCCGCTCATCACGATGTACTGCCGGGTGTCCAGCTTCTTCTGCCGCAGGAGCTTGCCCACCAGGGGCCGGTCCCGGAGAACGGAGCCGGTCAGCACCTCGGCGATCAGAGGCAGAGCCTGGTCCACGCTGGTTTTCAGCATACTGGCGGAGACCACCAGGGCCGGGGCGCAATAATGGGGGTCGCCCTTCCGGGAGAAGCCCTCCATGCCGGCGTCAAAGGCGCCCAAATGGGTCTTGATGGCGTTGAGCAGGGACAGGCTGTCCCGCTTTTCCGTGGCCGCCTGGCCCAGCAGGCTGGCCAGCAGGTCCGCCAGGGGCAGCTCCTCCAGGGTCAGGTCCCGGGCGTCAAAGTAGAAATCGGCATAGACGATGCCGCTGGTGTTCACGGGGACATACAGCACCGGCGTCTGCCCCACCTTCCCAGTCTCCATGGGGATGGGCTCCGGTTTCTTGGCCACGTCCGACAGCTTGAGCTGGGGCAGGGTTGCCAGGGCCTCCGGGGAATCGGGGGCCTGCTGATGCTCCTTCAGGGCCTTGGCCTGGGCGGCGACCTGGTCCTTTTTCTCCTGGTCCCAGGTGGCAAGCAGGGCGGCGAGCTGCTCCGCCTCCCGTTTCCGGGCCTGCTCCCCAACGGTGTGGGAGGGGGCGCAGTAGACCTGGGCGCAGTGGGTGTTCTCCAGGAAGGTCTTTTCCAGCAGCTTCTCAAAATAGCCCTGGTCCATTTCCCGGCGCAGCTGGGCGAACACCGCTTCGAAGCACAGGCTCTCCGCCGGGTCGCCGCCGTAGAGCCAGGTGTCCATGGCGGAGATGGCGTAGATCACGCCGGGGGACATCCGCCCGAAGTCCGCCTCCCGCACCCGGAACTCCCGGCTGTTCAGGGCGGCAACGATCTGGTCCTTGGGAATGCCGTTCCGGGCCAGGCCGGTCAGCACCTCCCGGCACACCGCCTGGATCTGGGGGACCTTCTCCTCGTCGGTATTGTGGATCGAGATCTCCGCCACGATCTGCTGGGTGGCGTTGGCGTACATGGACACGTCCTCCGCCAGCCCCTGCTCCAGCAGGGCCTTCTTCAGCGGGGCCTCGTTGGAGCCGCACAGCACGTCGGACAGCACGTTCAGCCCGATCAGCTCCTTCTGCTGGGCGAAGGTGCCGCCCACAAAGCCCATGGCCAGGTGGCCCCGGTGGGCCGGGTCCTCATTGGGGGCGATCTCATACTCAATTCGGGCGCTATGGAAGCCGGTGGGCGCCTGCATGGGGATGACGGGCTCCGGGTCGGGGCTGGGGCCGTAATCCTTTAAGTACCCGTCCAGCAGCGCCAGGGTGGCGTCCAGGTCGATTTGCCCGTCCAGGAAGATCCGGCTGTTGCCGGGATGGTAGAACCGGCGGTGGGCGTTCAGGAACTGCTCATAGGTCAGCTCCGGGATGTGGGCCGGGTCGCCGCCGGAGTCGTGGCGGTAGCAGGAATCGGGGAACAGGAGCTTTTCCATCTGGGACTCGATGAGGGTGTCCTCGGAGGCGTAAGCGCCCTTCATTTCGTTGTACACCACGCCGTTGCGCAGAAGGCTGCCGTCCTCGGCCAGCTCATAGTGCCAGCCCTCCTGGCGGAAGATGTTCTCCTGGGAATAGATGGCGGGGTGGAATACCGCGTCCATGTAGATGTCCACCAGGTTGGCAAAATCCTTCTTATTCCGGCTGGACACGGGGTACATGGTCTTGTCCCCAAAGGTGATGGCGTTGAGGAAGGTTTGCAGGGAGGTCCGCAGCAGATTGACGAAGGGTTCCTTCACGGGATATTTGTCGGAACCGCACAAAACGCTGTGCTCCAAAATGTGGAAAACGCCGGTGTCGTTCTCCGGCACCGTCTTGAACGCGATGGCAAAGGACATATTTTGGTCCGGCCGGTCCAGCCAGGCCAGCCGCGCGCCGTTCTTCTCGTAAACCATTTCCACCAGCCGGGCCTTCAGCTCCGCCAGCTCCCGTACCCGGGTGACCCGGAAGCCGTGAAGCAGGGAATTTACTTGCATGCTATCCAACTCCTTATTTTGATTCGCGCGGAGGCGCGCATTTACTTATATTATAGCGAAAATCAGGGGAAAAGCAAGTACCAATACGCCCAAGGGCCGCTTTTGTCGGCAGGCGGCGAAAAGGCGGAAATATTATGCACTTCCCGCTTGACAAATAGGGGGGCAATCGGTATAATGTTATCAATTTCACAGAGCATCGTGTCCCGGCGTGAAGACTGCGGCTTTCGCAGGCGCCTGGATGAGGGAAGCCGGTGGGAGTCCGGCGCATTTTACCGTTGCCGTATGTGTAGGAGTCAAAAGGTCGCGGCGTGAGCCGGCCATTGGGGAAAGCCCTGAGAAGGTAGATCTTTGGACGCAGAGGCATGAGCCTTCCAATACACGAGCCGGAAGACCGATGATGTGGCTTTTCAGACGTTCCCGCAAGGGGGCGGTGTTTGTCGTGCGAAAATCGGGCATGGCCAATTTGGTCATGCCCGATTTTTTATTTTGGAGGTGCCCCGCCTATGGAAACCAAGCCGAAAACAAAATCGCTCCGCCAGACCCTGCCCTATAAGCTGACGGTGCTGCTGCTCCTGGCGGGGCTGTGCCTGGCGGCCACCCTGGCCTGCACGGCCATCGGCAGCGTGAAATACTCCCTCTTTCAGGTGGTCCAGGCCCTGTTCCGGGAGGATGCGGAGGCCCGGCTCATCATCTGGAACGTGCGGCTGCCGAGAGTCCTGTGCGGCGGGCTGGTGGGGGTCTGTCTGGCCCTGTCCGGGTGCATCCTCCAGGGGGTCATGCGCAACCACCTGGCCTCCCCCTCCACCATCGGCGTCACCAGCGGGGCCAGCTTCGTGGGGTATCTGACCCTGGTGGCCTTCCCCCAGTTTTACAGCCTGCTGCCGGTGGGTACCATCGTGGGCTCCTTTGTCACCACCATGCTGATCTACCTGCTGGCCTACGAAAAGGGGGTCAGCCCGGTGAAGATGATCCTCTCCGGCATGGCGGTGTCCGCCATGTTCAGCGCCTTTAACGACATTATCCGCAGCTTTTTCTCCGAGCGGCTGGCCAACGCCACCGGCCATCTGGTGGGCAGCCTCAACGGCACAGTCTGGGGCGATTTGCAGCTGATTTTTCCCTATATGCTGGTGGGGGTGTGCATTTGCTTCTTCCTCCCCGGGAAGATGAACATCCTCATGCTGGGAGACGAAATGGCCAGCTCCCTGGGCCTACGGGTGGAGCGGTTCCGGCTGTTCCTCATCGCCGTGGCGTCGCTCCTGGCGGGAGCCTCGGTGGCGGTGGCGGGACTCATCAGCTTCGTGGGGCTGATCGTGCCCCATATCGCCCGGCTGATCATCGGTTCGGACTACAAGTACCTCTTCCCCGCCTCCATTTTTCTGGGGTACTCCTTCATCGTCATCTGCGACACCGTAGGCCGGGTGGTGCTGCCGGTGGGGGAGCTGTCGGTGAGCATCGTGCTGTCCTTTATCGGCGCGCCCTTCTTCCTGTACCTGCTCAGGACGAAGGAGACCGGCTGAGAGGAGGGAAAAACCATGTACTTTGGCTTTGACAACGTCTCCATTGCCTACGGCAAGCGGAAGATCCTGGAAAACGTCACCATGGAATTTGAAAAGGGAAAGATCACCACCATCATCGGTCCCAACGGCTGCGGCAAAAGCAGTCTGCTCAAGACCATTCCCCGGGTGGTGACCCCCTATACCGGCGGCCCGGTGTATCAGGACCGGCCACTGAAATCCTACTCCCCCCGGGAGCTGGCCCAGCGGATCGCCTACCTGCCCCAGGTCCATACCTCCCCCCGGGACATCACCATCCGCACCCTGGTCTCCTACGGCCGCTATCCCTACAAGCGCTTTGGCCGGAGCATGACCGGGGAGGACCGGGAGATGATCGACCGGGCCCTGGCCCTGACGGGCCTAAGCAAAATGGGGGACCGTCTGCTGAACAACCTGTCCGGCGGGGAGAAGCAGCGGGCCTGGCTGGCCATGACCATCTGCCAGCAGCCGGAAATTCTGCTGCTGGACGAGCCCATCACCTATCTGGACATCGGCTACCAGGTGGAGGTGCTGGAGCTGATCCGGGAGCTGGGGGAAAAGCTGAACATCACCATTGTCATGGTCCTCCACGACATGAATTTCACCGCCCGGTATTCCCACCGGGTCTATGCCCTGGCGTCCGGGGGCGTCTACGCCGCCGGGGCGCCGGAGGATGTCATCAGCCGGGCCAATATGGAGGGCCTATTCTCCATCGACGCCCAGATCCTCCGGGACGAGAAGAACCACTGCCCCTTCCTGATCCCGGAAAAACTTGGTACGCACTCGCAAAAGGCGTAAATATATCAAAAAGAGGTATGTAAGCATGAAAAAATTCACCGCATTGCTCCTGCTGCTGGCCATGGCCCTGAGCATGGCCGCCTGCGGCCCCGCCGCCCCCGGGGAGACGAACCCGCCGTCCACCTCCACCACGCCCCCCTCCTCCGCCCAGACGGAGGCGCCCACGGAGGCCCCCACCGAGCCCCCCGCCACGGAGCCGGAGGTCAATAACCAGGTGGTGGAGTACTACATGAGCAAGGCCAACGAGGTCACCGTCACCGACACCCAGGTAATCTTCACCGACGACGGCAGCGGTCAGGAGCTGGCCATCGACAAGGAGCCCAAGAAGGTGGCCGTGCTCTACGGCAGCCTGGTGGCCTTGTGGTACGAGGCCGGCGGCACCGTGCCCCTGGCGGTGGGCGGTAAGAGCGCCGTGACCCTCTATAACGAGCAGATCGGCCGGGACATCACCCAGGACGAGGGCGTGAAGGTGGTCACCGAGAGCTCCTCCGGAACCGGCTGGGACGTGGAGGCCATTCTGGCGGAGGAGCCGGACCTGATCGTCTGCTCCGTGGGCATGAAGGGCTATGAGACCATTTCCGGCCCCGCCGCCGCCGTGGGCATCCCCGTCATCGGCATCGACTATGACGGCGTCCAGGACTATCTGAAGTGGTTCAAGGTGTTCTGCAACCTCACCGGCAACGCCCAGCTTTGGGACGAGGTGGCGGAGAAGACCGCCAACGGCATCATTGACATCGTCTCCAAGGTGCCCCAGGTGGAGCAGGCCCCCACGGCGGTGATCCTGGTGGTCAGCTCCGACACCCTAAAGGCCTACACCGGCGAATCCCAGCCCGGCACCATTCTCCACGAGCTGGGGGGCGTGAACCTGGTGGACCCGGACAACACCGCCAAGTCCTCCAGCGTGGAAATCAGTCTGGAGGACCTGTACGCCCTGGATCCGGACTACCTGTTCCTGAGCTGGTACGACGAGCCCGGCCAGATGTATGACCA
>CANRHF010000117.1 GCA_947630345.1 uncultured Oscillospiraceae bacterium
AAAGGGAAGATAGCGCCGCCGTCCCTCGGGGAGAGAGGGGCAGGTCGGTGGCGCCACAGTAGAGATGGGCCTCGTTGGCCGCCGTGGCCCCGTGGCGGATGAGATAGATGGTCATTTGAGCCGCTGCTCCAATCCGCAGAAAACCCTGCTCACCCGGTCCGCCCTCCCCGCCAGATACTGCATGACCCGGCCCGTGGCCTCCCGCCAGGCCCGCTCCTCTTTCGACAGGGGCACCACCCCGCAAAAAATATCCCGGAAAATGAAGATTTTGTCCTCCAAAAGCGCCGAGTTGCACGCGAAACGGTCCATTGGGTCCTCCCCCCGGTTTAAACAGTACCAGACAAAATTCTCCGCGTTTGCCAGGCACTTTTTTGTAAAATCCGGGGCTTTTTCCGGCGAACAGACGCAAATATCGTCCTTATTTAGGCCAAATTCCGCCAGGACGAAGTCCTTTTTCCCCTGGTACGCCCCGCCAAAAATCAGCACCATCCGACCGCCTCCCAACACACCGCGAAGGCCAGCGCCGTCAGCTCCGAGACGGTCAGGGCATAGCCCGCCACGTCCCCGTTCATGCCGTCCAGGCCCCGGTAGGCCCACGCCGCCGCCAAAAAATACCCCGCGATCCCGCCCAAATAGGCAGGAATCGACCCAAAAAACCATGCCGCGATCCCAGCCGCCGCCAAAATGGCCCAAAGAATCCCCTTCTGCCACGCCGGGGGCCGGGCCCCGGCGTACTGGCTGCCGGACATGGGCCGCAGGCCCGTCACTGCCAGGGCCGAGCCGCACCTGCTCACCACCGGGATCAGCCAGAGGCTCCCCCGGCCCCCCTGGCTCAGCAGAGCAAAGCCGGACAGCAGCGCCATCCCCAGGGCCAAAGCCGCGAAGGAACCGATGTGGGGGTCCTTCAAAATAGCCCGGCGCTTTTCCAGGTCCCGGCAGGAGCCCATGGCGTCGGCCACATCCATGTAGCCGTCCAGATGGATGCCCCCGGTAATGAGATAGGGGAACAGGCACAGGAAAAGCCCAGATAGAAGCGCCGGCAGCCCCAAAACGCCGCAGAGCCACGCCAGGCCCTGCCACAACAGCCCAATTTCCAGCCCCACCAGGGGCAAAAACAGGAGCATCAGGGGCCGGGCGTCCTCGTCCCAGAAATTTCCCAGCACCGGCAGGGCGCAGAACATGCTCTGGCACATGGCAAGGGCTTTCAAAAACCGTTTCATTTGGGAAGCGCCCCCTTATGGATGAAAATTTGGCCCGCCGACGCCTCCAAAACCGTGTCGCAGAGGGCCGCCAGCCGCTGCCCCGCCGTGCCCAGCAGGCGGCGGAAGTATTCGGTCTCGGGTGAATACCGGCAGGAATCGGAAAAAATAAAATCCATTACAAACACCCCGTCCTCCGCCCGGCGGGCGAAGGCCAGCAGCTCCGACAGGCACCGCTCCCCCTCCTTAGGACTAAAACGATAGTCCGCTTCCTGGGGAAACAGGGCGTTGGTCAGCAGGGCGGTGACGCTGTCGATCAGGTACGCCCCCGGCCCATTTTCCAGGCACCGGAGCAGGTGCCTGGGCTCCTCCACCGTCTCGAAGCCCATTCCTGCCCGGCGGGCCCGGTGGGAAGCAATCCGGGCCTGGTCCTCGGTGTCGAAGGGGATCATGGTGGCCACATAAAACCGATGCCCCGGCCCCGCCAGGGTCAAAGCAAGGGCCTGAGCCCCCGGCGATCAGAATTTTCATGGCTTCTCCTCCACGGTAAAGGAATCCCCCCGGCGGATGTCGGACAGGTATCCGTCGTCGATCCCCGCCTGGGAAAAGGTGGCCATGTCATTGGCAATGGCGCAGGCGGCGCTCAAAATTTCAAAGGCCAGGGGGCAGCCGCTGCCCTCCCCCAGGCGCATGTCCAGCAGGAGCATGGGCTTTAAGTCCATGGCCTCCATGGCCAGGCGGTAGCCGATCTCAAAGGAGGCGTGGGAGGGGATCAGATACCCCCGGACCAAGGGGCACAGCCGCCAGGCGCACAGCGCCGCCACGGCGGAGATGAACCCGTCGATCACCACTGGCCGCCGGGTGGCCGCCGATCCCAAAAAGGCCCCGCACATGGCGGCGATATCCAGCCCGCCCACTTTAGCAAGGACCTCCACCGGGTCGGCAGGGTCCGGTTTGTTCACCGCCAGGGCCTGGGCGATCACCGCTTTTTTCTTCTCAAAGGCCGCCTCCGTCAGGCCCCCGCCCTTCCCCGCCACGGCCTCCACCGGCACGGACAGCAGGCAGGCCAGCACGGCGGCGGAGGTGGTGGTGTTGCCAATGCCCATCTCCCCCACCCCCAGCACGTCGGCGGGGGTCTCGGCGGCGGTCTGGGCCCCGATGAGGATGGCCTGGACCGCCTCCTGCCGGGTCATGGCGGGGCCCAGGGCGATATTGCCGGTGGAATGGCGGACCTTCCGGTTCACGACCTTTTGTTCCGGCACCGGGCCCAGAACGCCCACATCCGTCACCGTGATGCCGCAGCCAAAGTGGCGGCACAGCACCGAGGCCCCGGTCTTGGCCCGGGTCAGATTCACGGTCTGTTGAAGCGTGACGCTCTGAGGGGCGCTGGAGACGCCCTCGGCGGCAACCCCGTTGTCGGCGGCGAAGACCAGAAGGTGCTTTCTTTCGATCTGGTTCCGGACCTGGCCGGTGATACCGGCAAGCTGAACGGACAGCTCCTCCAGCCGCCCCAGGCTGCCGGGAGGCTTGGCCAGCGCCGCCTGCCGCCGCCGGGCGGCGTTCATGGCCCCTTCGTCCAGGGGGGAGATGGCGGCCAGCAGCCGCCGCAGTTGTTCTTCCATATCCGTTCGTTCCCCCTTGCCTTTCCTGATTTCCGGCAGGCCGCCAAAACGCGCCCGCCGCCTTGCTTTTTCGCCATTGTACCACATCGCCGCGGCCTTTGCAAGCCGCCGCTTGACAAACGCCCCGCCCGGAAATAAAATAAAGAAAACCGCCGGAAAGGAGCCGCCCATGCGATACAGTCTGTACGCCCTGCTGCTGGGCTTTGCCGTGGATCTGGTGCTGGGGGACCCCCACAGCATTCCCCACCCCGTGGCGGGGATGGGGAAGACCATCTCCCTGCTGGAAAAACTACTTCGCCGCCTGCTGCCCAAAACCCCCGCCGGGGAGCGGCTGGCCGGGGGGATTTTGTGGATTGTCACCGCGGGGCTGAGCTTTCTTCTTCCCTTTTTCCTGCTGTTTTTCGCCTACCGGTGGAACGTCTGGCTGGGCCTGGGGCTGGAGAGCCTCATGTGCTGGCAGATCCTGGCCACCCGGTCCCTGCGGGACGAGAGCATGAAGGTCTACTATGCCCTGAAAAACGGCTCTTTAGAGGACGCCCGCCAGGCGGTGCGCATGATCGTGGGCCGGGACACGGAGCGGCTGGACAAGAAGGGCGTGGCCCGGGCTGCCGTGGAGACCGTGGCGGAGAACGCCTCCGACGGGGTGGTGGCGCCGCTATTATACCTGCTGCTGGGGGGCGCACCCCTGGGCTTTTTCTACAAGGCGGTGAACACCATGGACTCCATGCTGGGCTACACCGACCCGCCCTACACCCATATCGGCCTGGTCCCGGCGAAGATGGACGACTTGTTCAATTTCGTTCCCGCCCGGCTCACCGCCCTTACCATGCTCCTGGCCGGGGCCTTGGACCATCTGAACGTGAAAAACGGCTGGCGGATCTTCCGCCGGGACCGGTTGAACCACGCCAGTCCCAACTCCGCCCAGACCGAGTCCGTCTGCGCCGGGCTGCTGGGCCTGCAACTGGCGGGGGACGCCTGGTATCACGGGGTGCTTCACAAAAAGCCCTTCATCGGCGACCCCCTGCGGGAGATCACCCCGGAGGACATCCCCGCCGCCTGCCGGCTGCTGTTTACCACCGCCTTTTTGGCCCTGGCCCTGGGGGCGGGGTGCAAGCTGCTGGTCATTTTATTCCTGATCTGAACCTGCCCCGGCGCGCCGGGGCAAAAAATTTTTTTGGGAACGCGCAACCCGGCCCGTTTTTTGACGAGTAGAGAGGTGAAAAGCGCTTTTCCCCAGAAGGGAGGAACCACATGGAGGATCAAGCCATCGTATCGCTGTATTTCGCCCGGCGCGAAGAGGCCGTCGCCCGGACCCAGGAAAAATACGGCCGCTACCTGGAATCCATCGCCCGGAATATCCTTCCCGACCGGGAGGACTGCCGGGAGAGCGTCAACGACGCCTACCTGGCCGCCTGGAACTCCATCCCGCCTCAGCGCCCGGAGAAGCTGGGCCTCTACCTGGGCAAGCTGACCCGCCGGATCGCCATCGACCGGTTCCGCCGAAATAACCGGGCAAAGCGAAAGCCGTCGGAATACGCCCTGTCCCTGGAAGAACTGACCGAGATCCTCCCCGGGGGCTCTGACCCGGCCCGGACGTTGGAGAGAAAGGAGCTGACGCGGGCACTGGAGGATTTTTTGCGGGGGCTGCCGGAGCGGACCCGGCGGGTATTTTTGTGCCGGTATTACTATTTTGACCCCCTGGAGCGGGTGGCCGTCCAGAACGGCATGACCGTCCCGGCGGTGAAAAGCCTGCTCTGGCGCACCCGGACGGCCCTGAAAACCCATCTGCAAAAGGAGGGATTCGACCTATGAACCCTGACGAACTCCTAGACGCCCTGGGCGAAATCGACCCGGCGCTGTTGACCGGAGCGGAACAGGCCCGGAAAAGGCGGAAAAAACCTCTGCTGCTGCCCCTGGCGGCCTGCCTGGCGCTGGCGGTGACGATCTTCGCCTTCCGGACCCTCCAACCGGGGCCGGACCAGGTCGCCGGCGGTCCCCAATCTACCGGGCCCCTGACCGGCGGACCGATCACCGCCACATCACAGAGTACCGCCGCCCCGGCGGCCCAGGCCACCGTCCCCGCCGGAACCCAGCCGCCGGACCCCGTTAAAGGGGATGGCCAAGTCCCCACCGCCGACCCCAGCGTCGACGGCCTGCCGGGTGATTTTATTATTACAGACGAGGCGCTGAAATTGACCGTGACCGTCGCGGAGGCGGCGGATGACGGCTACTTCGTCCGGGTGGAGGACGCCGGCCCGTATGGGGCCCAGCTGGTGGGGGAAACGGTGCTGGTCCGCCTGGCGGAGGGGCTTATTCCCGACCGGCCCTGGTCCCCGGGGGACACCGTCACGCTGGTGTGCCAGCCCCCAGATCCGGACGGCAGCTATCTCGTCATTGAAATTCAAGGAGGAGAAACATGAAAAAGTTTGCTTTGCTTCTGGCCCTGGCCCTGCTGCTCACCGGCTGCGCCCAGGCGATCCCCAACGGGACCCAGGCACCCACCGACTCCCAGCAGCCCACCGGCTCTCAAGTACCCACTGCTTCCCAGGCGCCCGCCACCCACCCGGACCCCGGGACCCTGCCGCCCCTGGTTCCGGCGGCCGTCACCCGGGAGAACCGGGTCCAGGCGGCGGACTTTGCCCTGCGTCTGACCAGCGCGGCGGCGAAAAAGGGTGAAAACACCCTGGTGTCCCCCATGAGCGTGCTGTTCGCCCTGGCCATGACCGCCAACGGCGCCGCCGGGGAGACCCGGGAGCAGATGGAGGCGGTCCTGGGGGCCCAGGTCCAGGACCTCAACGCCTACCTGTACGGCCTGCGGCAGGCGGCTCTGGAATCCGGGGCGCTGAACATCGCCAACGCCGTCTGGTGCGAACCGGAGGAACAGGTGCCCCTGCGGCCGGATTTTGAGGAGGCCGTCCGGGAGTGGTACGGCGCGGAGCTGTTCCGCCAGCCCTTCACCCGGGCGACCCTGGAGCAGATCAACGAGTGGGTAAAGAAACAGACCGACGGGCAGATCGAGGAAATTCTGTCGGACCTGCCCCAGGAGACGGTGATGTGCCTGGTCAACGCCCTCTCCTTTGACGCGGAATGGGCCGACCCCTTCCGGGAGGACCAGATCGGCCCCGCCGACTTCACCCAGGCGGACGGGACGGTGAAGGAGACGGATTTCCTGT
>CANRHF010000118.1 GCA_947630345.1 uncultured Oscillospiraceae bacterium
TGTCCCTCACCTTCAAAAAGGGCGGCAAGTACGCCCTGACCGGCCCCTCCGGGTGCGGGAAGTCCACGCTTTTAAAGCTCCTTTTGGGCTGGCTGCCGGATTACGGCGGGTCCATCCAATTTGACGGGCAGGACGCCCACGGCTTCACCCCGGAGCAGCTCCAAAAGCGGATGAGCTACATCGAGCAGAACGTGTTCCTGTTCAATACGACGATTCGGGACAACATCACCCTGGGCGAGGACTTTTCCGACGAGCAAATGGAGAAGGCTTTGGAGGGCAGCGCCCTTCTGGGGGACCTGGCCCAAATGCCGGAGGGTCTGGACACCCCGGTGGGGGAGGACGGCAGCAATCTCTCCGGCGGGCAGAAGCAGCGGGTGGCCATTGCTAGGGCGCTGATCCATGACCGCTCCATCCTACTGGTGGACGAGGGTACCAGCGCGTTGGATCAGAAGAACGCGGGCATCGTGGAGGAGAGTCTGCTGGCAAACCCGGAGCTGACGCTGATATTGGTCAGTCACCACCTGACCAGGGAGCGGAAGGGGCAGTTTACCGGGGTGTACGATTTGGAGCCGGCAGCGTCCTTCCCGCAGTCGGCGTGAGCCGTAGAACGAAAAGAAGGAAGCGCCCCGGAGCGCTTCCTTCTTAATCTTTCACAACAAAAGGGCGGGAAAAGCGGCGTTTTTGCGGCCTTACAGCCCGTAGCCGTAGATGGCAAAAAACTGGAGGACGCTGCCCAGTACCACGAAAATGTGGAACACCGAGTGGAACCAGGGCTTTTTCGACCCGATGCCGTAGAGGACGGCCCCCAGGGTGTAGGCGATGCCGCCGGCCAGGAGCAGATAGAAGCCCGCCGGGGTGAGGGCCTCCATGGTCTGGCGGAAGAAGGGAATAATGGCCCAGCCCATACAGATATAGCAGACCATGGAGAAGGCCCGGTATTTCCGCAGGTCGATGGCCGTCAGCGTAATGGCCAGGGCGGCCATGCCCCACTGGAATCCAAACAGGCTCCAGCCCAGGGCAGGGTAGAGTGGCCGCAGGGCGGAGAGGGCCACGGGCATATAGCTGCCGGCGATGAGAAAATAGATGGTGCAGTGATCCAGGATTTGCAGCACCTTTTTCCCGGTGTTGGGTTTCAACCCGTGGTAGACGCTGGAAATGGTATAGAGGGTGATCAGGGAGGCACCGTAGATGGCGGAGCTGACCACGCCATAGACGTTGCCGTTCCAGACAGACCGGTTCACACACAGGCACAGCGCCAGCACGCCCAGCACGGCGCCGGCAATGTGGGTCACGGCGTTCATTATTTCCTCGCCCTGGGTGTAGGACGGAAGGGCGCGGTCGCAGAGGCGGGTACGTTTCATGTTGTCGATCCCCTTTCTTGGTATCCGATGCCAGCATACCATATTTTCGGAGAAAAAGCCCCCTACTTTCGGCTGTAGAGCCTCTCTTTTGGAGAGAGGAGAAAATTCTACCCAGGGTAGAGTAGAAAAAGGGTTGACAAACCCCCGTTTTTCCGATAAAATACCACCAATCGACCATGGCTGAGGTCGCGGCTTGCATCAGTACCCCCCGGATCGGCAAATTGCCGGGATAGGGAAAGGGCACGCCGCCGAAGGGCCTTTCCGGCGCAACCGGGGGGCTCTGGGCCCGTACAGAAGATGTGCGGGACTGTCATCCGGCTTCCGGATGGAGCGCAGACCGTGGGGCTCCAGGACGGATGTGCCCCGCGCGACCGCGCGGGGTTTTTATTTTGGAGGTAGCATATGAAAAAGACGTCCTTTCTCTCCCTGGAGCAGGCTCGGGAAATTTCCCGGGAAATCCCCACGCCCTTCCACATTTACGACGAGGCGGGCATCCGCCAAACCGCCCGGGACCTGAACCGGGCCTTTTCCTGGAACCCGGGGTTCAAGGAGTATTTCGCCGTGAAAGCGACCCCCAATCCCTATATTCTGCAAATTCTCCACCAGGAGGGCTGCGGCTGCGACTGCGCCACGGCAACGGAGCTGCTGCTGGCCAAGGCGGCGGGGGTGGACGGCGAGGAGATCATGTTTTCCTCCAACGACACCCCGGCGGAGGACTACCGGCTGGCCCGGCAGCTGGGGGCCTGTATCAATCTGGACGACGCCACCCATGTGGACTTTTTGGCCCAAAACGGGGGCATTCCGGAGACGATCTGCCTGCGCTACAATCCCGGCGGCTCCTTCAGCCTGGGCAACACTATTATGGACATGCCCCGGGACGCCAAATTCGGCATGACCGAGGACCAGATGGCCGGGGCCATCGCCCGGCTGCAAAAGCTGGGGGCGAAGCGGTTTGGCGTCCACGCCCTGCTGGCCTCCAACGCCTGGGGCAACGAGTACTATCCGGAGCTGGCGGGGAATTTGTTCCGGCTGGCGGTCCGGCTGCGGAACGCCACCGGGGCGGAGATTGCCTTCGTGAACCTGTCCGGCGGGGTGGGGGTGGACTACCGCCCGGAGCAGCCGAAGAGCGACATCTTTGCCATCGGCCAGGGGGTCCGGGCCCAGTATGAGCGGATCCTGGTCCCGGCGGGGATGGGCAACGCGGCCATCTATACCGAGCTGGGCCGGTTCATGCTGGCCCCCCACGGGATGCTGGTGTCCACGGTGATCCACCAGAAGCACATCTACCGGGAGTACCTGGGCATGGACGCCTGCGCCGCCGATCTGATGCGCCCGGCGATCTACGGGGCCTACCACCATATCACGGTGCTGGGCAAGGAGGACGCCATTTTGGACCATGTCTACGACGTGGTGGGGGGCCTGTGCGAGAACAACGACAAGTTCGCCATCGAGCGCAGCCTGCCCCAGGTGGAGATCGGGGACATCTTAGCCATCCACGACACCGGCGCCCACGGCTATTCCATGGGCTACAACTATAACGGCAAGCTCCGCTCGGCGGAGGTGCTGCTAAAATCCGACGGCAGCTTCCTGAAGATCCGGCGGGCGGAGACGCCCCGGGATTATTTTGCCACATTGGACGAGACTCCCTTTCATTTTGATGTATAATTTGTAAAATTTGCACAAAATAGGCGGAAATAATTTGTTGCTCCGGCGGCTGGAAATTTCAGAAGAGTTCATGTTTTCGCAGGGAGAATGTGCTATAATAGTTTCAAGCCGGACGGGGTGCCCTCCGGCAATACCCTGCTCGAAAAGGAGCCGCTATGAACAACATTCTCTTTTTCCTCACGCCGAAGGCGCTCTGCGCTTTCCTTTATGATGACTATACCCTGCGGCAGGCCCTGGAGAAAATGGAGTCCGCCGGGTTTTCCGCTCTGCCGATCTTGAACCGCCGGGGGGAATACCGGGGGACGCTGACGGAGGGCGATCTGCTGCGGGCCCTGAAAAATCTGTGCTACATGGATATGCGTCAGGCCGAGGCCCACCGGGTCCACGAGGTTGCCCGCCGGCGGGACAACATTCCCGTGAAGGTGACCACCACCATGCACGAGCTGGTGGAGCGGGCCAGCGCCCAGAATTTTGTCCCCGTGGTGGACGACAAGGAGACCTTTATCGGCATCGTCACCCGCCGGGCCATCATTCAGTACTGCGAGAACCTCCTGTTCCCGGAGGACTGAGCGTTTTTCTTCCAAACAAGCGCCCGCCGGATCTCCGGCGGGCGTTTCGCGGTCCAGGCTCTGTGCGCATTGCCCGCCGCCGTGAGTTTTCCGGCGGAAAAAGCTGTTAAATCCGCCGAATTTTGAAAGAATCGCCCCGACGCAAAAAAATCATCTTTACAATTTCCCCCATTTCGTGTATGATAACTCCGAACAGAGTAGGAAGTCCCGCGTGAAGTGCCGCCTAAATGGGGAGTTGTCGGGCGGACGAAGGAGTTTTCTCCGCGATGGGGTTTCCGCACCCGCTGTTGCATATGGGTGGGCATCCTCCTTTATGTAGCAACGAAACAAAAGGTCGGGCGGTCCCGGAAGCTGTTTTGCCGTCCTTCCCCCCCGGTGCGCTGCTCCCCTGGCTTTCCTGCCGGGGGATTTTTTGCGGGCGCACGGAGGACGGCGGAAGGCGTCCCGGTCCCCGGCGCACCCAAAAAAGGAGGAACCTATGCGTAGACTGAAAAAATCCGACCAATTGTACCCCCATCCCTTTTCCAAGGCCTACTGGCTGGACGCAGTTCTGGAGCTGACGGACCTGCGGATGCTGGTGGTGGCGGCCCTGATGATCGCCATCCGGCTCATTTTGAAGACGGCTCTGTACATCCCTCTGGCCCCCAATCTGAAGATCAACACCGCCTTTTTCGCCAATGCCCTGGGCGCCATGATCTTTGGACCGGTGATCGCCTCCATCTGCGCCGTCATCACGGACGTGCTGGGCTTCCTGCTCAATCCCGACGGCTTCTATTTCCCGCCTCTGGTCCTGACCGAGGTGGCGGGCTCCCTGATTTTCGCCCTGTTCCTGTACCGGGCCAAGGTCACCCCCGTTCGTGTGATGCTCAGCCGGTTCGCCATCTGCCTGGGGGTCAACGTCCTGCTGAATACCCCGCTGATGATCTGGTACTACTCTGTCTTCTACCCGGACAGCACCTATATCCTCACCATCCCCGCCATCATCAAGAACCTATTCTCGTTCCCCCTGGAGTCGGTGGCGCTGACGCTGTTTCTCTCCATCCTGGTCCCCATCACCACCCGAATGGGCCTGACCTACGGGAATAAGGACGTGAAGGAGAGCCTGAAATTCGGCAAGCGGCAGGCGGCGCTGCTGGCGGTGCTGTTTGTGGTGGGTCTGGGCTCCACCCTGGTCTACCTCAACTACCACTACGCCACTACCTCCGTCAGCGCCGGGTACACCACCGAGGAGCGGCCGGTGAAGAACCGGGACGCCCTGGAGAACATCCGCACCCAGATCGGGGACTTTAATGACGAGAACACCGTGGCGGTGATCGAGTCCGCCATGCACCCCTTCCTGAGTAAGATCACCACCTACACCGTGGGTGTGTACCAGGTGGATCCGGAGACCCTGGCCGGGGAGGAGAAGACCATGGACGATCTGTGGGCCTATTCCAAGTCCCCCGCGTCCAAGGACCCGGCCTTGACCCGGCTGGCCACCGTGACCTTCGTTTTGGACGAGAATACCGGAGAGATTACCGAATTTCAGTCCGAGCCTACAAAATAACCCCCCGCCCCCCTTGCAAAAGGGGGGCGGTTTGGGTATAATAAGAAAAAAACAAAGGAGCGATTTCCATGGACCACGAGCATCCCCATGAGCATGCGCATACCCACGCCGACGGCGTGACCCATACCCATCCCCACACCCACGATCACGACCACGACCATCATCACGACTGTGCCCAGAGCTGCGACGCCTGCCAGACCAAGTGCGAACACACCCCCATGGAGGAGCTGACCGCTCTGATGAAGTATATGGTGGGCCACAACGCCGCCCATGCCAAGGAGCTGGCGAATCTGGCGGTCCAGCTGGACAAGGCGGGCAACCATATGGCCTATGAGCAGGTTATGGCCGCTGTGTCGGACTTTGAGAAGGGCAACCTGCGGCTCTCCGCCGTGCTGGCCAGCCTGGACGTGAAATAAGGAGGCTTGAATATGTGCCTTTCCACTGCCTATCGCAACAAAATGCAGCCGGAGACCGTGGCCATGCGCAATGTGATGCGCATTGAGTGCCAGGACGGCGTGGTGATTCTGACGGACCTGATGGAGCGCCAGATGGCCATCGAGGGCGAGCTGGCCCAGGCCAATCTGGTGGACGGCTATGTGATCATCAAGGAAAAAGCGGTATAAGTAACAAAGGACGCCCGGCGGAGACCCGCCGGGCTGTGGGTTTGTCAATGATATGTTACAAAGAAGGGGAATTGGAAAGCACCTGTTTAGGAGACTGCCAGTTAAGAGGACGCATAGGGAAAAGGTTGTAGACCCTGTTCCAACGGGCCAGTTGGGTTTGGAAGTCTTCAAACGAGTAAAACTTATGTGTAGCGTAGAAATATTCGTTGTCCTTTCGGTG
>CANRHF010000119.1 GCA_947630345.1 uncultured Oscillospiraceae bacterium
CCTATCTGATGCTGGGGGACACCCCGGTGGGCAAGGTTTCCCTGATCTACGGCCAGACGGTGGAGCAGGAGCCGGAAAATGAAAAACCGGCGCCTTTCTGGAAACATTGGTTTGGAGGCCAAGAGCCATGACCGAACGGCTGCAAAAGCTCCTTTCCCAGCGGGGGGTGGCCTCCCGCCGGGAAGCGGAGGAGCTGATCCGTACCGGCCGGGTGGCGGTGAACGGTGTTCCCGCCTCCCTGGGGGAGAAGGCCGATCCCGAGACGGATCGGATCACCCTGGACGGCCGGCCCCTCCCGCCCCCTCCCGGGCGGGTGTACATTCTTCTCAACAAGCCCAAGGGCTATGTCACCACCCTCTCCGATGAGCTGGGCCGCCGGAACGCCGCCCAGCTGGTGTCCGGCTGCCATCAGCGGGTCTATCCCGTTGGCCGCCTGGACATGGATTCGGAGGGGCTGCTCCTTTTTACCAACGACGGAGCCTTTGCCCAGTCCCTGGCCCACCCCCGGAATGAGGTGGAGAAGGGCTATCGGGTCTGGGTCGCCGGCTTCACCGCCCAATCTCTGGACCTGCTGCGCCGGCCGGTGGAGCTGGATTGCCGGGCCATCCGCCCCCCGGAGGTGATTCTCGTCCGCCAGGACGGGACCCGGGCGGAGCTGATGATCGTCATACACGAGGGCCGAAACCGGCAGATCCGCCGGATGTGCGGCCTGGCGGGGCTCACCGTGACCCGGCTGCGCCGGGAACGGGAGGGGAGTCTGACCCTGGGGACGCTGCCGGAGGGCCGGTGGCGCTACCTGACCCCTGCGGAGATCGCCGCCCTGCTTACAGAAACACAACAGGAGGGATAACAATGGACATACTCACGGTGCTGGAAAAGCGGTTTTCCCAGTTTTCCAAGGGCCAACGCAGCATTGCCCGGTTCATCCTGGAATCCTATGACAAAGCCGCTTTCATGACCGCCAACCGGCTGGGCAAGACCGTGGGGGTATCGGAATCCACGGTGGTGCGCTTCGCCGTGGAGCTGGGCTTCGACGGATATCCCGCCATGCAGAAGGCCATCCAGGAGATGGTCCTCAACCGGCTGACCTCGGTGCAGCGGATCGAGGTGGCCAGCCACCGGATCGCGGACCAGGATGTGGTTTCCCTGGTGCTGCAATCGGATATGGACAAGCTACGCCAGACCGAGGAGCTGCTCTCCCGACCGGATTTCAACGCCGCGGTGGAGGCCATCCTGCGGGCCAAGCGGGTTTACATTCTGGGGGTCCGGTCTGCCGGCGCCCTGGCGGATTTTCTGGGGTACTACCTCAATTACATGTTCCAGAACGTGCATATCATCACCACCGGCTCCAGCGAGATGTTCGAGCGGATCGCCGGCGTGACGGAGCAGGACGTTGTGATCGCCCTGAGCTTCCCCCGGTATTCCTCCTCCACCGCCAAGGGCGCGGCCTACTGCCGCTCCACAGGGGCCACGGTCATCGGCCTGACGGACAGCAGCCTGTCCCCCCTGGGACAGAACTGCGACTATGTGCTCCTGGCAAAAAGCGATATGCTCTCCCTGGTGGATACGCTGGTAGCCCCTTTGAGCGTCATCAACGCCCTGATCGTGGCTCTGGCGGCCCGGCGGGAGGGAGAACTGGCCAAGACCTTCGACCGGCTGGAGCACATCTGGGAGGAGTACCATGTCTACGAAAACCACAATGACGGCAGGACCTGACGGCATTGTGGTAGGAGGCGGCCCGGCGGGGATGTTCGCCGCCATCGCGGCGGCCCGGCAGGGGAGCCGGGTCCTGCTCCTGGAGCGAAACGTCCGCCTTGGCCGGAAGCTGCTGATCACCGGCAAGGGCCGCTGCAACCTGACCAACCACTGCGGCCTGGAGGAAGTGCTTCAAAACATCCCCCGGAATCCCCGATTTCTTTACAGCGCCCTGGCCGCCTGCCCGCCGGATCGGGTGATGGCGTTTTTTGAGGAAAACGGCTGTCCGGTGAAAACCGAGCGGGGCAATCGAGTGTTTCCCGTTTCCGATCGGTCTCAAAGCGTGCTGGACTGCCTGGAACGGGTCCTGATGCGGGAAAAGGTCACGGTCCGTTCCGGCCGAGTCCTTCGGCTGCTGACCGAGGAGGGCCGGATCACCGGCGTGGAGACGGAAACGGAGCGGATCCCCGCCAAATGGGTGGTTCTGGCCACCGGCGGGCTGTCCTATCCCGCCACCGGCTCCACCGGGGACGGCTACGCCCTGGCCGCCGCCCTGGGGCACAAAATCGTGCCGGGGCAGGGGAGTTTGGTGCCTCTGGAGGCGGAGGGGGAGGACTGCGGAAAAATGCAGGGCCTGTCTCTGAAAAACGTGGCGATCCGGCTGACGGATGAAAAGGGAAAGCTGCTGTACCAGGATTTTGGGGAACTGCTTTTTACTCACTTTGGCCTGTCCGGGCCCATCATCTTAAGCGCCAGCGCCCATCTAAAGGACCGGGGGACCGTCACCATCGACTTAAAGCCCGCCCTGACCCCGGAGAAGCTGGACGCCCGGCTGCTGCGGGAGCTGGGCCAGTACCCCAACCGGGCCATGGCCCATGTGCTGTCGTCCCTGCTGCCCCGCTCCATGATCCCGGTGGTGCTGTCCCGGTTAGGGCTGTCTCCGGAGCTTAGCGCCAACGCTCTGACCCGTCCCAACCGCCAGGCTCTGGGCCGGCTCCTGAAGGCGTTTTCCGTGGAGATTCTTGGCCGCCGCCCGGTGGAGGAGGCCATCGTCACCTCCGGCGGCGTGGCGGTTTCGGAGATCGACCCCAGGACCATGGGCTCCAAGAAGGTCCCGGGCCTCTATTTCGCCGGGGAGATCATCGACTGCGACGCCTATACCGGCGGGTTCAACCTGCAAATCGCCTGGGCCACCGGTTTCGCCGCCGGAACGGCTGCCGGCGGGGCGAAAAACAACCGTTGACAAACGGCTGTATTTGTACTAAAATACGTCCAGGTACCACAAGCTTAGGAGGAAACGTTATGTACGAAAAATTGGTCGATTTCGCGGTGCGGCAGCTGGAGCTGGATCCCGAGCAGATCCAACCGGACAGCACCTTTGAGAGCCTGGGCATCGACTCCCTGGATGTGGTGGAGATGGTCATGGATCTGGAGAGCGAGCTGGGTGTGGAGCTGGACCTGGAGGATCAGAAGATCACCACCTTCCAGGAGCTGGCGGACTTTATCGATTCCAAGCTGGGCTAAGCTCATAAAATCAGGATAATGACCCTTGCGCGAAGACCGGTTCGCAGCAAGGTCGCACTAGTCGGGGAGATAGCGGTGCCCTGTTGCCTGCAATCCGCTATAGCAGGGATGAATTCCCGCACCAGGGCTTGTCCGAGTGCCGTCAGGCGCGGGTAAGCGGCGCTGATGAACCGGTCCTGCGCAACGAGATCCCGTGAACCATGTCAGGTGGGGAACCAAGCAGCATTAAGCGGATCTTCTCGTGTGCCGCGGGGCAACCGTTTCTGAGTTGGCTGCCCGCATACCGGGTGTTCGGCTGGTTCAAATGCGGGTGTGCGATCTTGCTGGGAACCGGTCTGTGCTAAGAAGGGGGGGTGGACATGTACCAGGCGCTTTATCGGAAATACCGGCCTCAGACCTTTGACGACGTGGTGGGTCAGCGGGCGGTCACACAGACATTAAAAAATCAAATCGCCACCGGCCGGGTGGGCCATGCCTACCTGTTCACCGGCTCCCGAGGCACGGGCAAGACCAGCAGCGCCAAAATTCTGGCCAAGGCGGTCAACTGCCTGGACCCTCAGGACGGCAATCCCTGCAACCGCTGCGCCGCCTGCCGGGCCATCGACGAAGGGTCCTGCATGGACGTGCTGGAGATCGACGCCGCCTCCAACAACGGTGTGGACAATGTGCGGGATTTGCGGGAGGACGCGGTCTATACCCCCTCCCAGGTGAAAATGCGGGTTTATATTATCGACGAGGTGCATATGCTCTCCATTTCCGCCTTCAACGCCCTTCTGAAGATCTTGGAGGAGCCGCCCAAGCACCTGCTGTTCATTCTCGCCACCACGGAGCTGCACAAGGTCCCCGCCACCATTTTGTCCCGGTGCCAGCGGTTTTCCTTCCGGCGCATCGGCGCGGAGGAAATTGCCGCCCGGCTACAATATGTGGCCTACCAGGAAAACATCGATTTGGACGATTCCGCCGCCCGGGTGCTGGCCCGCTTGGCCGACGGCGGGATGCGGGACGCCCTGAGCCTGCTGGATCAGTGCGCCTCCGCCACCACCGGGGAGTTGGACGCCCAGCGGGTCTATGACTGCCTGGGCATCGCCGGGATTCAGGACTGCGTCGGCCTTATGGACCGGATCGCTCAGCGGGACGCCAAGGGCGCCCTGGCCCTTTACAGCCGGTTTTATTCCGAGGGCAAGGATCTGGGCGCCATGCTGGACGAGCTGGCCTGCCTGACCCGGGACCTGCTGGTGCTGAAAACCGCCGGGAACGCGGGACTTCCCATGCTCTCCGGCGTCGCCGACGACCGGGACGCCCTGGTCCTGGAAAAGCGGTTCAGCGCCGGCGAGCTGATGCGGATCTTGGAGGAAGTGCAGTCCTGCGCCGCCGGATTTGTCCGCAGCGCCAGCCGCCGGATGGACGTGGAGCTGTGTATTTTAAAGCTGTGCCAGCCGGAGCTGTCCCTGGACGCCCAGGCCCTAAACGCCCGGCTGTCCAGATTGGAGGAGCGTCTTTCCACCGGGGACTTTCCACAGCCTGCCCCTCAAACCGCCAAGCAGGCGTCCCCCGCCGCCCAAAAGAGCCCTCCCGAGGAACCGGCGAACCCCACCGAAGGGGAAAAGTCCGGGACAGACGAACCCTCCCTCCCTGCGGAGGAGGTTCCCCTGGGCTTCTGGACAGAGGTAGCTGCCGCGGTTCGGAAGGCTTTGTCCCCGCCGGTGTCCGGCTTCTTTGCCGCCACCGCCAACGCGCCGGTACAGGGCGCCGTGGAAAATGGAAAAGTGGTCCTGCGGTGCGCCAACACCTTCACCTACGAGCTGGTGAACAAGCCTGAGATTCTGAGCCTGGTCAGCCAGAAGGCCGGCGCCATTCTGGGCCGCCGGGTGGAGACTGTCGCGGTGGATCAGCTGGCGAAACCCGCCCAGAACGGCCCCATGGAGCGGCTGCTCCGGTTCGGGCGGGATCACACGGAGATCGTGCATATTCAAGAATAAAGAATAGGAGTTGTTATCATGGCAAAAGGCGGATTTCGGGGAATGCCCGGCGGCATGAATCAGGCCGCGATGATGAAGCAGGCCCAAAAAATGCAGCAGGAGATGCTGCGCATCCAGGAGGAGCTGGAAAACAAGACCTATTCCGCCGCCTCCGGCGGCGGCATGGTCACCGCCACGGTCAGCGGCAAGCATCAGCTGCTGGGCCTGGAGATTAAGCCCGAGGCGGTGGACCCCGACGATGTGGAGATGCTCCAGGACATGATCATCGCCGCGGTGAACGAGGCCTTCCGGGCGGCGGAGGCGGACTCCGCCAATTCCATGTCCCGCCTCACCGGCGGGCTGAACCTGGGCGGTCTGTTCTAAGGAGGCGCCATGCAGTATTTTCCCGCTGCGCTTCAGGAACTGGCGGATCAGTTTGCCCGGCTGCCTGGGATCGGGGGCAAGACCGCCCAGCGTCTGGCGTTTCATGTGCTGAGCCTGCCCATGGAGGACGCCCAAGCCCTGGCGGACGCCATTTTGGCGGCCAAGGAGGAGATCCACACCTGTCCGGTGTGTCAAAATTTGACGGATCGGGAGATCTGTCCCATCTGCGACGACGATACCCGGGACCACGGCACCATCTGTGTGGTGGCGGAGCCCCGGGACGTGATCGCCATGGAGCGGGCCCGAGAGTATGACGGAGTCTACCATGTCCTCCACGGCGTGATC
>CANRHF010000120.1 GCA_947630345.1 uncultured Oscillospiraceae bacterium
GTTGGAGGCCACCTGGGCGATGATCTGAGTGGCGATGTTGCAGGCGGTGGAGAAGGAATGGGGCTTCTCGATCAGGGTGCCGGAGATGACGGTGCCGTTTTGCAGCATGTCCTCCAGGTTCACCAGATCGCAGTTGTGCATGTGCTGGGCATAGTAATCCGCGTCGTGGAAGTGGATAATGCCCGCCTCGTGGGCCGCCACCACGTCCGCCGGCAGCAGGATCCGGCGGGTGATGTCCTTGGACACCTCCCCGGCCATGTAGTCCCGCTGGACCGCGTTGATGGTGGGATTCTTATTGGCGTTCTCCTGCTTGACCTCCTCGTTGTTGCACTCGATCAGGCTCAGGATCCGGTCGTCGGTGGTGTTGGACTGGCGGAGCAGGCTGCGGGTATAGCGGTAGGTGATATACTCCTTGGCCACCTCAAAGGCGCCATGGGCCATAATGGATTTCTCCACCAGGTCCTGGATCTCCTCCACGGAGGGGCTGCGCCCCATCTCCTCGCAGCTGATTTTCACGTTCTCCGCGATGCGCTGGATCTGCAGGGGGGTCATGCGGTAGCTTTCTTCCGCGGCGTTGTTGGCCTTGGTAATGGCCATCACGATCTTCTCTATGTCGAATACAACCTCGGCGCCATTTCGTTTGATAATTTTCATTGGTAGAGTCCTCCTTTGTGCGCGGCTGGATTTGCGGCGACCGTGCAAAGATAATTATACTACATCTTGTGGCTTTGTCAAGTGGCAATCACAAAATATTGTTGCTCCCGGGGAAAAGTCCCAGATGTAAAGATTTTTCCCCGATTTTGTCCGCCCGCCGTAGAAATGGCGGCGAAGAGGTTGCAAAAACTCATCCGTTCTGTTAAAATGGAAAAAACGGAAAGGGGCGAATTCGATGACAACATTCTTTGGCCGCCTGGAAGACGGCTCCCAGGCGCGGCTGTACACCCTGACCGGCTTCGGCCTGACCGCCCAGGTCACGGACTTCGGCGCCACGCTGGTTCGGCTCCTGGTCCCCGACGCCGGCGGAAAGGCGGCGGACGTGGTGCTGGGCTACGACCAGGTTTCCGGCTACCTTCGGGGCACGGGCTATTTGGGGGCCACGGTGGGGCGCAACGCCAACCGGATCGCGGGGGCGGCCTTTCTTCTGGACGGAACGGAAGTCCGCCTGCCGGCCAACGAAGGGCCCAACAACCTCCACAGCGGCCCGGAGGGCTATTCCTTCCGGCTCTGGCAGGTGGAGGCCCTGACGGAAAGCAGCGTCACCTTCCGCCTCCAGAGCCCCCACGGGGACCAGGGCTTTCCGGGAAACGCCACCATCTGGGTCACCTACGCGCTGGAACCGCCCAGAGCCCTGCGGATCACCTACCGGGGGGAGAGCGACCGGAACACGGTGTTCAACCTGACCAACCACAGCTATTTTAACCTGGCGGGCCAGGACCGGCCGGAGCTTGCCATGGACCAGAAGCTGACCCTGACCGCCCCGGCCTTCCACCCGGCGGACGAAGCGAGCATCCCCACCGGCGAGGAGCGGCGGGTGGAAGGCACGCCCATGGATTTCCGCACCCCCAAGGTCCTGGGAGCGGTGCTGAAGGAGGACTATCCGCCCCTCCATCTGCAAAGCGGGGTGGACCACAACTTTGTACTCACCGGACCGGCGGTGCTGGAGGATCCCCATTCGGGCCGCCGGATGACGCTGACCACCGACTGCCCCGGGTTGCAGGTGTACACCGCCAATTTCCTCCAGGACGCCGGCAAGGGGGGCATTTTCTACCCGCCCCACAGCGCCGTGGCTCTGGAACCCCAGTTCTATCCCGACTTTGTCCATCATCCACATTGGCCCCAGAGCGTTGGGAAAACCTACCAAAGCCAGACTCTCTACTCCTTCGCCTGACTTTTTCCTCCCGGCGGACGTTCGCGGTCCCTTTTGCCTGGCACAGTCTGGTGCCCCCCGCATAAACTGTCTTATAAGCGACTTTCTTCTCTCGCTTATGTATCAACCATCGGGAGGTTTTTTTCATGCCAGAGCAAACTCAGGATGTCTCGCGGTGTAGGTCCGACAATTCGCGGGATACCATGTCCATCCATACACAAAAGATCACGGACAGCTGCCGGGACAAGGACTGCATCGAGGATCTGCGGGTCTATCTGACCAGCGGCTCCCAAACCGTGCTGGA
Organism: uncultured Oscillospiraceae bacterium; assembly: GCA_947630345.1. Classification (GTDB taxonomy): domain Bacteria; phylum Bacillota; class Clostridia; order Oscillospirales; family Oscillospiraceae; genus Faecousia. Next base: position 2,172 of record CANRHF010000120.1, read on the forward strand.
CACCGCCGCCGGCGCCCGGGTCCGGTGCGCGGATCTTCTGTACACCTATATTGACGTGGAGCCGGTGGCCTTTGACCGGAACCACTACTGCGTGGACGTGACCTTCTACTACCGGATTCTGGCGGACGCGGTGATCGGCAGCGGCCGGCCCGCCTCCCTCTACGGCCTGGCGGTGTTCTCCAAGCGGGCGGTCCTCTGCGGCGAGGAGAGCCGGGCTCACATCTTCACCAGCGACACCCGCATTGGCGATCTCGACGGCCTGACCCGGTACAGCACCAACCTGCCCACCGCCGTGGTGGAGGTGCTGGATCCCATGGTCCTCAGCTCCAAGGTACGGGACGTCTGCGATTGCCCCTGCCAGGAAACCACCACGGTGCAGATCCCCAGCGCCATCAGCCGGATGTTTGACGAGGAGCTGGTAGTCTCCGGGGAGCGGCGGCGCCTGTTCGTCACCCTGGGCCAGTTCTCCATCATCCGCCTGGAGCGGGACGCCCAGCTGGTGGTGCCGGTGCTGGATTACAGCATCCCCACCAAGGAATGCTGCGACTCCCCCGGCTGCGCCGAGGATCCCTGCGAGATGTTCAGCCGCATACCCTTCCCCACGGGACAGTTCACCCCCAAGGGATGCGACCAGAACCAGCACGGCGGCGGGGATGAGACCCCCAGCTGCGGCTGCGGCTACCAGACCCTATAAAGACCCGCCGCCCGGCCAAATTGGCCGGGCGGCAATTTTTGGGGAGTCCTTTCCTCCCGGGCAAAAATTTCCCCGCTTCCGGCAGGAAGCGGGGAAAATGCTCAGTACTGGGTGGGTTTGATATGCCAGATCTCCTGGGCGTACTGCCGGATGGTCCGGTCGGAGGAGAATTTGGCGGAGCTGGCCACGTTCATCAGGCACTTGCGGCCAAATGCCAGCCGGTCGGCGTAGTCCTTATTGGCCCGGAGCTTGGCGTCCAGATAGGACTGGTAGTCCAGCAGCAGGAAGTAGTGGTCCGCCTTGTGCCAGTTGGCGCCGTCCAAAAGGGCGTGGTACAGCTCCCGCTGGGCATCGTCCGTGGGCACGGTGCCGTCCACCAGGGTATCGATGGCCCGGTGGAGACGGGGGTTGGAATCGTAGATGCCCCGGGCATAGTAGCTGTCCCGGCAGGCGTTGATCTGCTCCACCGTGGCGCCGAAGATATAGTTGTTCTCCCAGCCGGCCTCCTTGACGATCTCCACATTGGCCCCGTCCAGGGTGCCCAGGGTCACGGCGCCGTTCATCATCAGCTTCATGTTGCCGGTGCCGGAGGCCTCGGTGCCCGCCGGGGAGATCTGCTCGGAAATGTCGGCGGCCGGGATGATATGCTCGGCGTAGGAGCAGTTGTAGTTCTGCACAAAGACCACCTTCAGCAGATGGTTCACCGCGGGATCGTTGTTGACCAGCTTGGCAACGCGGTTGATATAGCGGATAATGGCCTTTGCCCGGACATAGCCCGGGGCGGACTTGGCGCCGAAGAGGTACACCGTGGGATGGAAGTCGGTAAGGCTGCCATCCTTCAGGCGGAAATAGATGTCCACAATGGACAGGGCGTTGAGCAGCTGCCGCTTGTACTCATGGAGCCGCTTCACCTGCACGTCGAAAATAAAGTCGGGATTCAGCCGGATGCCCTCGTGCTGAGCCAGCACCGCGCAGAGCTGCTCCTTCTTCGCCCGTTTGACGGCGTTGAACTGGCGGACCATATCGTCGTTGATCATGGGCTTGAGCTTCTCCAGCTGGTCCAGGTCCTTCAGGAAATCGTTGCCGATGCGGTAGCGCAGGAGCTGGGTCAGCTCCGGGTTGCACAGGCCCATCCACCGGCGAGGCGTGACGCCGTTGGTCTTGTTCTGGAACCGGTTGGGGTAGATCTGATACCAGTCGTGGAACAGGTCGTCCTGAAGGATCTTGGAGTGGATCTCCGCCACACCGTTGACGTAGGAGCCCACATAGACGGACAGATTCGCCATATGGGCGGTATTGTCCCGGACGATGAACAGACCCGGATGCTCCGCCTTGAGCTTGCCGTCGATGCGCAGAATGATGTCCACGATCTCCGGCACCACGCTGCGCAGCAGATCCAGAGGCCACTTCTCCAACGCCTCGCCCATGACGGTGTGGTTGGTGTAGGAGAAGGTCTGCTGGGCGATGGCGAAGGCCTGATCAAAGCCCATGCCCTCCAGCATCAGCAGCCGGATCAGCTCCGGGATGGACATGGCCGGATGGGTATCGTTGAGCTGCACGGCGTAAAATTCCGCGAAATGGCTCAGATCGTTGCCATGGCTGGCCTTGTAGGTGCGCATCATGTCCTGCAGGGAGGCGGAGGACAGCACATACTGCTGCTTGATCCGCAGGCGCTTGCCCTCCAAAGTGGAGTCGTTGGGATACAGGACCCGGGTGATGTCCTCGGCCTTGTTTTTCTGGGTCAGAGCCCGCTGATAGTCCTGCTCATTGAAGGCGTTGAAGTCCAGCTCCTCCTCGGCCTCGCACTGCCAGAGGCGAAGGGTGTTGATATTCTGGGTGCCGTAGCCAATGATGGGCACGTCGTAGGGCACCGCCAGAACGGTATGGTCCGGGAAGGAGACCTTGACGGTGTGGTTGTAGCGGCGGTAGGACCAGGGGTCGCCGTACTTAGTCCAGTCGTCGGCGCTCTCGCTCTGGCCCCCCTCGGTATCAAAGCTCTGCTTGAACAGGCCGAAGCGGTAGCGAAGGCCGTAGCCGGACAGAGGAATGTTGGTGCTGGCGGCGGAGTCCAGGAAGCAGGCCGCCAGACGGCCCAGGCCGCCGTTGCCCAGGGCGGCGTCCTCGATATCCTCCAGAATCGCCAGGTCCACGCCCCGCTCGGCGAAGATCTGCTTCATCTCGTCCAGAATGCCCAGGTTATATAGATTGCTGTACACCAGTCGGCCAATGAGATACTCCGCGGAGATGTAGTAGGCCTTCCGCTGGTGCATCCGGGTACGTTTGCTGTTGCTCCAGTTGTCGCTGATGGCCATCATCACCGCCTCGCCCAGGGCCTCGTGAAGCTCCTGGGGCGTAGCCTCTTGGAGGGAAACGTCATAGGTATACTTCAGCTTCGCTTCCGTCCAGCGCAGAATGTTCAGACAGTTATAGCTCATATGCAATTCTCCCATTCTATAAATGATCCTCAAAGAAGGATGGTTTTCCGCTTTCAAGCAGGCCCGAGGACGCTTCCCACGGACAGATTCTGTCCCGATTCCGTCCACCCAAAACACCCTTTTCAGGCCATATGTTAAAAGAGTAATACTTTTCCATGGATTTGTCAAGAGAAACCTACACAAATAGGCATTTTTTACAAAACCGCCGTTTGTATCTGTAAAAAAGACAAGCCCAAATTCGTCCACCTGTTAAACACACCTGTGGACATTTCTCCTTCCCCGGAGCTGAAACAGCAGCCCTGAGAAAACATGAAAACCGGGCGGCGCGGAAAGGCACCGCCCGGAAAAATGTGATTTATGCTTCCAAATTGATACCGGTCTCCCGGCTGAAGACGTGGCAGACGTTGCCCTGGAACTGGAAGTGGACCGTGGAACCGGAGGTCAAAGCGTCGATCTCCGCGCCGGTCATGTTCATGGTGGACACCACCAGAACCACGTCCTGCCCCATGGCCGTGACGTGCAGGTGGACAGAGGAGCCCAT
>CANRHF010000121.1 GCA_947630345.1 uncultured Oscillospiraceae bacterium
CGGCTCCCCGGGCAGCCGCAGCAGGGCCCGGGCGTGGCGCTCGGTGAGGTTCGCGGCCCGGAGGGCGTCCAGCACCTGCTGGGAGTGGCGCAGAACGCGGAGCTTGTTGGCCACGGCGCTCTGGCTCTTGCCCAGGAGCTTGGCGGCCTGCTCCTGACTCAGGTCCCAGGTCTCCATAAGCTTGGCGATGCCCCGGGCCTCCTCCACGAAGTCCAGGTCCTGGCGCTGGAGATTCTCCACCAGGGCCGCCATGCCGGACTCCTGGCTGTCCATGCTCATGACGATGCAGGGGATCTCCGTCAGGCCGGCCATCTGCCCGGCCCGGAGGCGGCGCTCCCCAGCGATCAGCTCATAGGCCGTCCCCACCCGGCGCACAGACAGGGGCTGCAAAATTCCGTGGCGGCGGATGCTCTCCGCCAGCTCTCGGAGGGCGTCCTCCCGGAACCGCTCCCGGGGCTGGGCCGGGTTGGGGCGGATGGCCTTGGCCGGCAGGAACACCACCCGTCCGGTTTCCATATAGGTTTTCAGCTTTTGGCACTGCATGACCGTTCCCCCTTGGTATAGACTGGGCCCATTGTACCCCAAAGGGAGGGACAAAAGCCCACGAACCAGCGCCCCCTTAAAAAATCACCCTGGCGGGTGGGCAAGATTCCGCTTGCCTGCCTTTTTTCAGCAATTTCGATACCGAGCGGGCCCAGGAGGTGTAACGATTACCGCCAGACCGGCGCGCGTCTTGACCGCGGCGGCACGCCGCCCGGCTGAAGGGCCCCGGTGAGCCGGGCGGCCAGTGTAGCCATGGCGGCGGGGTCCGCCTTCAGCACCTTCCGGTCATAGGTCAGCAGGCCGTTGATCTCGTCCTCCACGTCGCTGAGCTGGGTGTAGATGGCCCCGCACAGCCCCTTGGGGATGGCGGGCTCGATCCGCTGGCGGTAGAGGGCCAGCAGCTCCGTCATATACTGCTCCCGGGTCCGGCAGGTTCGGTAGCCGTAGGCGTCGTCTGTGTTGGCCATGTGGCCCGGGGTGGGCAGGGTGTAGCCCCCAAACTCGCTGAGGACCAGGGGGCGCTTGCTCTTCCGCAGCTGCCCCCAGGGGCCGAAGTAGATGTGCCGGCTGTTCACATCCGTCTGCCCCCACCGGAACCAGCCCGAGGCGGTGTCGATGATCCGGCTGCCGTCCAGGGCCTTCAGCCGCCGGTAGGCGTCGGTGGAGCGAAACTGGCCCCAGCCCTCGTTGAAAATCGTCCAGTAGAGGATGCAGGGATGGTTGCGCAGCTGCCGTACCGTGGCCTCCATGCTCCGGTAGAAGGTCTCCCGGCCCTTGGGGTCCCGGTGAAGGCCCCCGTCGGGCCGCACCTGGAAGCCCACCGTGGGCAGGGCCGTGTCCCGGAGATAGCGGTACTGTCCATTATTCACCATGTCCTGGAAAACCACCATCCCCAGCCGGTCGCACTGGTAGTAAAATTCCTCCGGCTCCACTTTGATGTGCTTGCGCAGGGTGTTGAACCCCAGCTCCTTCATGGCCTGAATGTCCTGGGCGTAGCACCCAGGGTCGGGGGCAGTGAGCAGGCCGTCGGGCCAGTACCCCTGATCCAGCAGGCCGTGGAAAAAGTAGGGCTCTCCGTTGAGGCAGATCCTGGGGATCCCCGCCACCTGCCGGATGTCCACGGTCCGCAGGGCGAAGTAGCTCTCCACCCGGTCCTCCCCCATTTCCAGGGTAAAGGCATAGAGCCAGGGATCCTCCGGGCTCCACAGCCGGGGATTCTCCGGCGTGATCACCGCCCGGCCCTTTTCCAGGGGAAACACCTGGCCGTCTTCCAGGATCACCCGTCCGGGGATCGTGGGTTTTCCCGTGTCGATCACCGCCCGGCGGCAGTCGGTCTGGATATCCAGCCGTTCGATGTAGGTCTCCGGCACCGATTCCAGCCACACGGACTGGTAAATTCCGGAGACGGGGGTGTACCACATGCCGCCCCGCTTTTTAGGCTCTACCTGCTTGCCGTAGGGCTGGGAAAGATCCCGCAGATCGTCCCGGACCCGGAGCAGCAGCACCGCCTCCCCATCCGGGAGGAAGGGGGTGATGTCGAAGGTCATGGCCTCGTAGCCCCCCAGGTGGCGCCCCGCGTGGGCGCCGCCCACGAAGCAGTCCAGCTCCTGGTCCGCCGCGCCGATGTGGAGCAGCACCCTTCCCCGGAAAAAGCCCGCCGGGAGCGCCAGGCGCCGCCGGTAAAATAAGTAACTTCCCTCGGGGAAGTGCTCCCCCACGCCGGAAAGGGCGCTTTCCGGGCAGAAGGGGACCAGAATCGACCGGTCGAACCGCTCCGGCGGCTCCTTGTCAGCCGAAACGGCAAATTCCCAGATGCCGTTCAAACACAGGAAGCTGTCCCGCCGCAGCTGGGGGCGGGGATAGATCTGCCAGGGAGTGCCGGAGAGGGTCTCGCCCTGGCGGGTATAGAGCTGGGTAAGCATAGCGCGCCTCCTTTCACGGTGTTTGGTTCTTTCGCAGAAAGTTCAGGATCCGGTCCGTGACCGGCCGGAACAGGAAGTAAAGGCCGTACCCCAGCAACCCGCCTGTCCCGTTGGTGATCAGGTCCGTGATATCCGAGGACCGGCCGCCGCTGAGAAGGGGCTGGAGCAGCTCGATCCCCAGGCTCATCAGAAGGCAGAAAAACACGGTCTGGGAGCATTTTGCCGCCCCGTTCCGGGTCAGCGGATACAAAAAGCCGAAAGGCACGGTCAAAAGCACGTTCAGCACGATCTGCCGGAGATAATCCCCCCGCCCCAGGGACACGTCGATAAACGGCACCAGATTCATGGGGGTATAGGGGTGGTCCAGCACGAAGAGGAGCGACGAAATGACGGGCATCAGGGTAAAAAACAGCACGGCAGAGAGATACACATACATCAGCGTGTTGACCAGGAGCCTGTCCCAGCCCTTTTTCCGCCATCTTGGGAAAAACGCAAAGGCGTACAGCAGCGCCAGCGCGATAAAATCGATCAGGTAGTTCATAGGACCCCTTCTTTTCCAAGCCTTCCTTGTAATTATAGCACACTTTTGATTCGGAGGAAAGTAAAAATACACGGTTCTTTCATCTTTCATTCTTCAAAAGTACGGATAATACAGGAAAAATATGGCACAATTCGGCAGACTGTGATTTTTTATACGGAGCTTTAAAAAAGTTGTTGCAATTCCCGACACGCTATGTTAATATTTTGTTGGGGGATGAGGGTATGCGCAAGCCGTCCCACTTGGGTTTCAAGCTATTTCTTCTTGCCGCCTGCGCCGCGGTGATGGGGGTTTGGGCTCTCTTGTTCGGCTTTTGCCCGATCCGCGCGTTCACCGGCGTCATCTGTCCCAGCTGCGGCATGAGCCGGGCTTGGCTGGCGGCGCTGCGGCTGGATCTGGGGGCGGCGTTCTTCTATCACCCCATGTTCTGGATCGTTCCGGCTGCTGCCGCGCTGTGGCTTTTTGACTTTCAGCCGCTGCGGTCCAAGCGGGCAAACACTTGGCTGCTGGCCGCCCTGGGCATTGGGTTCGCGGTGTGCTATTTTGTCCGGCTGGCAATGTTTTTACATGGTGATCTCTTCATATAACGCAAATCACAAGGAGGAAAATGATATGTTCTGTAAAAACTGCGGGAATCCCATGGACCCCAACGCGGTGGTCTGTGTCCGGTGCGGCTGCGCCAAGGGCACCGGCATTTCCTACTGCCCCAACTGCGGCGCTCCCACGGCGCCTGGCGCGGCGGTCTGCCTGAAGTGCGGCTCCGCCTTGACCACCGCCGCCACCGGCGGCAAGAGCAAGCTGGCCGCCGGCCTGCTGGGCATTTTCCTGGGCAGTCTGGGCATCCACAACTTCTACCTGGGCTATACCGGCAAGGCGGTGGCCCAGCTGCTGATCTCCGTGCTGACCTGCGGCGTCTGTGCCATCGTCAGCGAGGTCTGGGGCCTGATCGAGGGTATTATGATCCTCACCGGCAAGATCGACAAGGACGCCCAGGGCATGGCCCTGACGGACTAGTTCCCGTCTATCCCGTTTCAAAAGAATCTGTCAAAAAAGCTGGGGCCAGGCGCGTCGCCTGACCCCGGCTTTTTTTATTCGGACCGCCGGAGCTGCTCTCGGTCCCCGGCCCCTTCCCCGGGAAAGGGACTTACATCGTCTCGGGCCGGGCGGGATAGAGGTAATACCGGGTGAAGGTCTCCCGGGTGCTGTCCGGCAGATCCTTCACCGTCTGGAATCCCGCCGTTTCAAACTCTTCCCCGTACACCGGATGATAATAGATCACCCAAATATCCCGGTTCCGGGCCTTCTGGCTTTCGATCAGCTTCTCCACCACCGCGTGGAACACCGGCCGCCCAAAGGGGTTGTAGAAATAGAACACGTCGTAGTCCCCGTAGCCGTCAAATTCCGCCGCGTTGGCTTGGATGCAGGCCACGTCCAGCTTTAGCTTTTCCATGTTCCGCTTTGCAATGCTCAGAAGATGCTCGTCCAGGTCCAGCCCCGCCACCTTGCCATAGCCGCTCTCCTTGGCGCAGCGCATACACATTCCCTTGCCGCAGCCCACGTCCAGGAAGGCCGCCTCCTCCGGCCGCACGGGGACCTCCAAAAGCATCTTCTTCATGGCGCTGGGGTCGGTCATGCTGTACCCGTGAAATTCCTCCACCTGCCGGTGCTCGTCGCCCACATAGAACAGGCTGAAATCCAGGCCGTGGAGCTTCTCGTCCACATATTGGCCGAAAAATTTGACCCATCGCCGGGCCCGGACGTAAAAATGTTCCTTCCGATTCATGGTTCCGCCTCCAGAGTATTCAGATCGGACCCCGGCGGGCAAACCGGCCCAAAGCCCGATCCTCCGGCCGCCGAAAGGTCGATCCCTCGGCGGCTGGTTTACAGAAAATTACCTTTCCTATTCTACATGGTTTTATCATTGATTTCAAGAGGTAATATTCCCATTTTTGGTGAAATAATAGCCCTTGCCGATAGGCGGAATGGTCGAAAAGATCAAACTTGCCGGAATTTGAAATGGCCCGCGTGAAGACGGGCATGGCAAACGCAAAGCAAAAGATACGCAAAAAGCGGAGAAAATATTGATATTTCCCCAAAAGCTGCTACAATAAAAGAAAAAGCGGCAGACGGCGGTGGAGCAGCAGTGCGGACTATCGGAAAGATCGACATTGAAAAATATAAATGCATCACACCAGACATCACAACCGACGAGGTGATCATTACTGAAGAACGGATCGCGCATATTCAAGAGCGGCATCCCGGCGATTTTGAGCGAGTCTGGTCGTTTCTGCAAGCAGGGCAAGATCGACATGATCATCACCAAGTCCATCGCCCGGTTTTCCCGAAATACCGTAGACTGCCTGCAACACACCCGCCTGCTCAAAGACTTGGGCGTGGACGTCTTCTTCGAGGAACAGGGCATCCACAGTATCCAGCCGGGCGCGGAATTTTACATCACCATCTATGGGAGCGTGGCCCAGAGCGAATCGGAGAACATCAGCGCCAACGTCCGCTGGGGCAAAGCGCAGAGCGCCAAGGAAGGGCGTGTGGCGTTCCACTATGAAACTTTTCTTGGTTATCGCAAAGGCGCGGACGGTGGGCCGGAAATCGTTCCAGAAGAAGCCGAAACCGTGCGGCTGATCTACAGCCGCTTCCTCGCGGGCGACAGCTACACGGTGATTGCCCGAACGCTGGAAAGGGAAGGGATTCCTTCGCCTTGCGGGAAAGAGAAATGGAGCGAAACATAGACTTCATAAATGAGTATAACCTGCGTAGCGATAAGCAAAAAGCCATCCTGATGCAAATTGAAACCGATG
>CANRHF010000122.1 GCA_947630345.1 uncultured Oscillospiraceae bacterium
CGGAAGTCGTGGGACGATATGAAGTCCCAAAAGGGTGCTTTCAAGTCTCTGGCGAACGCCAAGGCTTGCGCTGACAAGAACCCCGGCTACTCTGTCTATGACGAGAGCGGCAAGGCGGTCTATCCGACCAGCACTCCGGCCCCTGCTCCGGCCCCGTCCACCACGGTTCCGTATCTGGTGGAAGTCAAGGCCACCGATCTCAATATCCGTAAGGGGCCGGGAACCAACTACGCCACCACGGGCAAGTACACCGGGAAGGGCGTGTTTACCATCGTTGAGGAGAAAAGCGGTCAAGGCTCTGTCAAGGGTTGGGGCAAGCTCAAGAGCGGAGCTGGCTGGATTTCTCTGGACTACACCACCAAACTCTAAAGGAGGTACACTGCAATGATTAACTGGAAAGTTCGTCTCAAGAACAAGAATTTTTGGCTGACCCTCATTCCCGCCGTTCTCCTGCTCGTACAGGTCGTGGCGGCTGTCTTCGGCTACACCCTCGACTTCACCGAGCTTGACGGCAAGCTGTTGGCGGTGGTGGACGCTCTGTTCGCTGTCCTCACCATTCTCGGTATTGTCAACGACCCGACCACGGAGGGTATCGGCGACTCCGAGCTGGCCTTGACCTACGAGGAGCCGAAGAAAAAGACCGCCGATTAAATCAGCGGTCTATTCTGAGGATAAATCCGAAGGTGTGTTTGACGAAAAACACGGTGTTCGGATTTGCATTGTCTGGTGGAGCTGAAGCGCCTCGAATCATAATTAGTTTATCAATCGTCCCGCAGGGGGGACCGGCCTATGCCGGTCCCCCATCATTTTTCGCGGCTGGCACACATTTTTTTGCGTTTAATAAAACACAAACGAAACTTGAAAGTTTCGCAAACATTCACGCGGTACAATAAGCCCGCAAGTGAGAGATCACTGAAAAAAATCTGGAGGTGTGCTTCAATGAAAAAGAAAAATTTACTTACCCTGATTATGAGCGTGGTGGGCGGACTTCTCTTTGCCCTCGGTATGTGCATGGGACTTATCCCGGAGTGGGACACGCTGACGGAGGGCGTCATTGTGGGGGCCATCGGCGCGATCATCCTACTGGCGATGGTACTTATCCGCCGGAAGATGGACGGCAAGCCCATGATCGTCCTAAACGGCAAGACCATCGGAACGGCGCTTTTGGGCGTCGTAGGCGCGATCGTCCTTGGCGTGGGGATGTGCATGGTCATGGTGTGGGATATGCTGGTCTGGGGCATCGTCGTGGGCCTCGTGGGCATCGTCCTGCTGCTCTGCCTGATTCCCGTGATCAAAGGGCTGAAATAATTTAGAAGGTACTGATTATGAAGTATTTCATCATTCCCGCAATCGTAACAGCCGTAGGCGGCGCTGCGGCGGTCAGTCGCCATAAACTGTCAAATCAATATTGAACATACAGGAGGATTTGATCATGGCAAAGTCAAAACTCGTAAGTGCAAACGAAAAAATCGCCGACGCGGTGGTCGGCGGGTACAAGAAGATCGAGGAGAGCGTCGTCGGCGGCTATATGAAAATCGAGGAGGGCGTGACCGGCGCGTTCAAAAAGGTCGAGGACAGCTTCGTGGGGAAGTTCCTGACCCACGAGGGCGAGACCGTGGAGGACGCGGAGAAGCGTCTGACGGAGGAACAGGCCCAGCGTGAAGCCTCCGAAAAGCATTAAATGCCGTTTTTGCGCCGCACGGTCTTCACTGTGCGGCGCAGATTTTTTAAACTATTTTTTGTAAGAGCCAAAACGCAAACAAAACTTTAACATTTGGGTGCTACAATAGAAAAAACGGATGCATGGAGGTACATATCATGTTTAAAATATTAGTCGTAGAGGACGACAAAGACCTAAATCGAACCGTCCGTTCTTTCTTGAACGCCAGCGGCTACCAGGCGGTGGGATGTTTCGACGCGAATGAAGCCTATGACGCCATGTGCGGAAGCACCTTTGACCTGATCGTTTCCGATATTATGATGCCCGGTATTGACGGCTATGAGTTCGCGAAAACGGTGCGTTCCCTCAACGAGGAGATCCCCATTCTCTTTATGACGGCGCGGGATGATTTCGCCTCCAAGCAGAGGGGTTATCGGATCGGGATCGACGATTACATGGTCAAGCCCATCGATCTTGACGAGCTTTTCCTGCGGATCGGGGCGCTGCTGCGGCGGGCGAAAATCGCCACGTCCCACAAGCTGGAGGTCGGCAAGCTGCGGCTGGACATGGACGAGCGCACAGCGGTCTACGATGGAGAGGAAATTTCCCTGACGGCACGAGAGTTCAATATCCTTTATAAGCTGCTGTCCTATCCCGGCAAGACCTTTACCCGCACCCAGCTCATGGACGAATTTTGGGACGTGGACACCAACACCACGCCAAGAGCCGTGGACGTGTACATGACGAAGCTGCGGGGAAAATTTGAAGGCTGTGACGAGTTTGAGCTGAAAACCGTTCACGGTCTGGGCTATAAGGCGGTGATCAAATGAGCAAGGAAACTGCCATGCGGCGGAGAAAACGTCTGCTTGCCGCCCTGCGCCGGTATGTCGCGTTCTTTTTTCTGATCGCCTTTGTGATCTCCTGCTGTATGCTGCTTTTCCTGCAAACCATGCAGGCCTCTCTGGAGATCACTTTCACGGAAAAGGACATCCGAACCGCCGCGATCCTGACCATGGGAAACGTGCTTTTTCTGAGCTTTTTATGCACCGTCATAGACGCTGTACTCCGTAGGTTTACGGTGGAGCGCCCGGTACGCCAAATCATCAATGGCGCGGAAAAGATCATGCGGGGCGACTTTTCCACCCGCATCGAGCCCCTTCCAGGCATTGTGGGGGAGGACGGCTTTGATATCATCATCGACTATTTTAATCGCATGGCGAAAGAGCTTTCCGGGGTGGAGACTCTGCGGACGGATTTCATCGCCAATGTGTCCCACGAACTGAAAACGCCCCTGGCCGTGATGCAGAACTACGGCACCATGCTCCAAAGTCCAGACCTGCCAGACGCGCGGCGGATCGAGTACGCCAAAGCCATCACCGAGCAGTCCCGCCGTCTCGCGGATTTGATCACGAATATTTTGAAGCTGAACCGGCTGGAAAACCAGCAGATCTATCCCGCTACGAAACGGTACAATCTGGGAGAGCAGCTTGCCGAGTGCCTTTTGAGCTTTGAGGACACCTGGGAGAAAAAGAACATCGACATTGCAACAGACCTGGAAGAAGAAGTATTCGTAGAATCAGACGACGAGCTGCTGTCCCTTGTCTGGAACAATCTCTTTTCCAACGCCCTGAAGTTCACGGAGTCCGGCGGCACCGTGTCCGTGACGCTGAAAACCGAGGGAGACTTTGCCACCGTTCAGGTGGCCGACACCGGCTGCGGCATCTCGCCGGAGATAGGCCGCCACATCTTCGAGAAATTCTATCAGGGCGACACCTCCCACGCCACCCAGGGCAACGGTTTGGGGCTTGCGCTGGTCAAGCGGGTGGTCGATATTGTCGGCGGCGATATCTCTGTGGAGAGTGAGGTCGGAAAGGGGAGTACCTTTACCGTAAACTTAAGGAGGGCAGGGGATGAAGATATTCAAAAAGCTCCTTAAAAAGCTCTTTTTCCTGCCCCCGCTTCCGACGGTTTTTGCGGCGCTTTTCGGCTACGGCCTTGTGATCGCTGTGTTCGCCCTCGACATACAAAATCCGATCTTTCAATACGCCTCCTATCTGGCCTCCACTTACGCGCTGATTGTCACCTGCACGGGTCTTCGGTATGTAAAGCCCGCTGTGGGTTTGGTCAAAAAGTACGTTTCCAGCCACCCGCTGACGGAGAAGGTCCGCTCCACCCGGCTGGGGAAAAAATACCTGACCGATGTGCGCTTCCGGACGGGGGTTTCGCTATATCAGGGCTTTTTCATCAATCTACTGTACATCGCCATGAAGCTGGTGTCCGGCGTCGTGTACCGCTCCGCGTGGTTTATCGCGCTGGCGGTCTACTATATTCTGCTGGCCGTGATGCGTCTTCTGCTGGCGCGGCGCTTAAACGCCCAGGACGAGGGCATGGAATGGCGGCGGTACCGGTTTTGCGGCGTGATGCTGCTGCTCATGAATCAGGCCCTTGCGGGGATCGTCGGCTTTATGGTCCATCAGAACCGGGGCTTTCACTATCCGGGGCTGCTGATCTACGCCATGGCCGCCTACGCCTTTTATGCCGTCACCATCGCTATCATCAATATCGTCAAGACCCGGCGGTATCAAAGCCCGCTCCTGTCCGCGGCCAAGGCCATTAACCTTGTCGCCGCGCTGGTGTCTATTCTGTCCCTGACTACCGCCATGCTCTCCCAGTTCGGCGAAAACGACGACCCGCTGTTCCGCCGGACCATGACCGCCGCTGTAGGCGGCGGCGTCTGTACCATCGTTATCGGTATGGCGGCCTATATGATCCTCCGTGCCAGCAAAAATCTGAAAAGAATCAAGAAGGAGTTATGAATCATGGAAGAAAAGAACGAGACCTTTACCTATACCTACTGCGCCAAGGAGCAGGAGGAGATCAAGAGAATTCGGGACAAATACACGTCCCCGGCAAAAGAGGAGACCTCCATGGAGCGGCTTCGCCGCCTGGATGCCAGCGCTACCAGGGGCGCCGCCGTCGTCTCGCTGATCGTCGGGATCCTCAGCGCCCTGCTGCTGGGCGTGGGGATGTGCTGCACCATGGTTCCCGGCTGGGAAGCCTATTTCATTCCGGGCGTTGCGGTAGGCGTGGTCGGCATTATCGGCGTGATCGCCGCCTATCCGATCTATACCCACATGGTCAAACGCAAGCGGGAAAAGCTGGCCCCGGAGATCCTGCGTCTGTCCGACGAACTGATGAAATGACGATTGTATTGCCCGAAGCGCGAACAAGAGACACGCGTCAACGGGGAATACTGTAACCGTGGAATTCATCTACCTACCGGTGCTTGTCCCCACAGAAAAGAGGCTGAGGTCCAGCCCGTGGATCCGTTTGTGCCATGCCGGTCACGCTTTGGGCCAGCCGGTGACGAGAATATAGGGATTTTCCTCCGGGTCCAGCCACAAAAGCGTGGCCACCAGGTCCTCCCGGGGCAGGCCAACGCAGCCTGCGGTGTAGTCCGAAGCACAGTGGAAAAAGATTGCACTCCCCCGCTCCGGGACCGTGTAGGGCGGCGTGTTGAACTCGATGACACAGGCATAGGCGTAGCTCACGGGGTAGTCCTCCAAATGCTCCACCTCGTCCTGGTCCCAGGGCTCCACGTTGGGATCCCCCCGCTCCTGCCAGGTGTTGTAATAGGGGGAGGCGAAATCGCAGACCCAGTCGGAATTCTCCGTCACGTCCCGCCAGGGCAGCTTCAGCCCCTCGGGCCGGGCCTCGTTGCCGAAGGCCATGCCCAGGGCCCAGAGACCCGCCGGGGAGGTGTAGGAGCCCACGACCCGGTCGTGGAGGACCCCCTCCCGACCCACAAATCCGGCCATCCGGGTCAAGCCCTCCACGGCGGCCCAGCCCTCCGGCCCCTTTTCATAGCAGGTGGTCCGGGTGCGGATGGGATCGTCGGACCGGGCCACGCACAGCACCAGCTGGCGGCAGCCCCGCTCCTCCAGATCGGCCCAGGTCAGGCCCTCCACCGCCATCCATTTTTCCAGCAGCTCCAGCTCCCCGCAGTCCCCGTCGGCGGGGTACGCCTCCGCCCGGGACAGGTCGAAGGAGTCTGTAGTGTCCCCCGGCTGGCGGGAGACCGGCGGCGGG
>CANRHF010000123.1 GCA_947630345.1 uncultured Oscillospiraceae bacterium
TCTGACGGAGCTGAACATCTCCGGCTGCCAGATCCTCATTGCTGACCCGGCAGCCGGAGATGTTCAGCTCCGTCAGATGGGAAAGGGCGGCGATGTAGTGCAGCTCCTGGGGAAGTCCATTTTTCACCGTCAGACTCTCCAGATAGGGCAGGAGGGCCAGATCGGCGTAGCTCTGGGCGTCCTCCGGAACGGTGAAGGCGGAGATGATCCACAGGTCGTTGGTGTAGACGACTTTGTTTTCATCCACACCCAGCGCTTCCCGAAGGGCGGCCTCCATGGCCGGGTCGGTGAAGGTGGCGGGCTCAATAATGCCGCCAATGGTATAGCCGTAGATCGCCAAGGGACTGACCAACCCGTTATCCCCCACGGCGACCGCGTAGATGGTGGTCTCTCCCTGGCCCAGCTCCACGGGCGCGGAGTAGGGCTCGTCGGAAATGGAGGGATACTCGCCTAGGTCGCTGTAATACAGGGTGCCCTCGGCTTCCATGGTCACGGTGATGTACTGGGTGTAAAAGCCCGGCTCCGGGTAGCAGACCGGGACGGGGGGCCGCATGGCGTCCAGCTCCGCCTTGATCTCGGGGTTGGAGATCGTGTCCAGCATCTGCACCGCGTCCAGGAGCTTATCCTGCTCCACATAGATTTGGCACAGGACCTGGTACAGCTTGGAGGTGCCCCCGTCGGCAATGGCGTTGGACAGGGTATACTCCGCCTTGGTGTAGTTCCCGGCGTTTTTGTACTGCATGGCCAGCTCGATGGCCACGTCCTCATCCTGATTGGCATGGGAATAGGCCTGATTGTAGAACCAGGTGGCCAGGGACTGACGCCCATTGCTCTCCCAGTAGCGGGCCTGCTGCAACAGCATATCCCGGGTGAAATCCAGATCATATACGAATAAGTACCACGCCGCGCTGCCAAGTACCGCAAATACCAGCAGCAGCGGCAGGATCACGCGCATCGCTCGTTTCATTTGTTCGCGCTCCGTTTCCGTTTTGTTATACTTTGTAATTTATTATACAGAGCTTGGGGAGCGATGTCAAGTCCTGGGGAAAAATTGGATGGATTTCCGGCGGATTGCGGCTGATTATCTCCGGGGTTCCCTGGTAAAATGGGCAAAAGGAGGCGTTCACCGTGAAAAGATTTTGGTTGGAAGCCGCCCTGGCGGTGGTGCTGGGGGTCCTGTTTCCCTGGATCCTGTTCAGCCTGATGGATCCCCCCGCCCAAGAGGCCCTGCCTTCCGGGCCCCAGGCGACCCGCTCGGAGCCGGTAAAGATCCGGGTGATTCAGCCCGATGGACAGGCTCAGGAAATGAATCTGGAGGAATATCTCGTGGGGGTGGTGCTGGGGGAGATGCCGGCGGACTTTGAGTTGGAGGCGCTGAAAGCCCAGTCGGTGGTGGCCCGCACCTTCGCCCTGCGGGCCCAGGAGCAAAATTCCAAACACCCCGGCATGGTCTGCACCGACGCCGCCTGCTGCCAGGCCTACTGCGCTCCGGCGGATTATCTTGCCCAGGGAGGCGAGGAAGGGGCGGTGGACAAGGTGACGGCGGCGGTCCGGGCCACCTGGGGGCAGGTGCTGTGCTATCAGGGGGAGCTGATCGAGGCAACCTACTTCTCCTGCTCCGGCGGCCGGACGGAGGACGCCCTGGCGGTCTGGGGCGCCGACGTGCCCTATCTCCGCTCCACGGAAAGCCCCGGCGAGGAGGGGGCGGCCCACTTTACGGACCGGGTGTTCTTCACCCCGGAGGAATTTTCCCAGGCCCTGGGCGGCCTCACTGGAAGCCCGGAGACCTGGTTCGGAGCGGCGTCCTACACCGCCGGCGGCGGGGTGGAGGAGATGGCCATTGGCGGAAGGATCTACCGTGGCACCGAACTGCGGAGCCTTCTGGGCCTGCGCTCCACCGCCTTTACCGTAGAGGCGGGCGCGGCGGGGATCTGGATCACCACCCACGGCTTTGGGCACCGGGTGGGCATGAGCCAGTACGGCGCCGACGCCATGGCCGCCGCCGGGGCGGACTATGCTTCGATCCTGGCCCACTACTATCAGGGAACCACCCTGGAAACCCGGAAAACCTAAAGAAAAAAGTTGACAAATTCCCGTTTCGTGCTACAATATCTAAGGATATGCAAAAAAACGATGCGGAAGCCAAGCGGATAGCTCCGTCTTCAGCGAGGGGGGTCAGGTGCAAGCCCCTGCCGGGACGTTCGCGAGCCACTTCCAAGCTGCCCGGGAGACCGGGACGGGCGCTCCCGTTACAGAGCGTGAAAGATGCCGTTTATTTTGCGGCAATTAGGGTGGTACCGCGAGTCGCCTCGCCCCTAAATTTGGGGTGAGGTGTTTCTTTTTTGCAAAAAACAAATTTTTGGAGGGAAAACCAAATGTCACACAAGTCCTATGGGGTCAACGAGCTGCGGGAGATGTTCCTGTCCTTCTTTGAGAGCAAGGGCCATCTGCGCCTGCCCAGCTTTTCGCTGATCCCCCAGAATGACCAGTCCCTGCTGCTGATCAACTCCGGCATGGCCCCTATGAAGCCCTATTTCAAGGGCGAGGTGGAGCCGCCCCGCCGCCGGGTCTGCACCTGCCAGAAGTGCATCCGCACCGGCGACATTGAGAACATCGGCAAGACCGCCCGCCACGGCACCTATTTTGAGATGCTGGGCAACTTCTCCTTCGGGGACTATTTCAAGAAGGAGGCCATCCCCTGGGCATGGGAATTTTTGACCAAGGTGGTGGGCCTGGAGCCGGACCGGCTGTACCCCTCCATCTATGAAAACGACGAGGAAGCCTTTGCCATCTGGAATAAAGAGATCGGCATTCCCGCGGAGCGGATTTTCCGCTTCGGCAAGGAGGACAATTTCTGGGAGCATGGCTCCGGCCCCTGCGGCCCCTGCTCCGAGATCTATTACGACCGGGGGGAGAAGTACGGCTGCGGCAAGCCCACCTGCACCGTCGGCTGCGACTGCGACCGGTACATGGAGGTCTGGAACAACGTCTTCTCCCAGTTTGACAACGACGGCCACGGCAATTACACCGATCTGGTCCAGAAGAATATCGATACCGGTATGGGCCTGGAGCGGCTGGCGGTGGTCTGCCAGGACGTGGACAGCCTGTTCGATGTGGACACGGTGATGAACATCACCCACCGGGTCACGGAGCTCACCGGCGCAGCCTACGGCCAGAGCCACAAGACCGACGTCTCCCTCCGGGTCATTACCGACCACATCCGGGCCAGCGTGTTCATGATCGCCGACGGCGTCCTGCCCAGCAACGAGGGCCGGGGCTACGTCCTGCGGCGGCTGCTCCGGCGGGCGGCCCGCCACGGCAAGCTCCTGGGGGTGAACGAGCCCTTCCTGTACCAGGTGGTGGAGACCGTGGTCCGGGAGAACGAGAATCACTACACCTATCTGCGGGAGCGGGCCTCCTATATCACCCGGGTGGTGAAGGTGGAGGAGGAGAACTTCGCCCGGACCATCGACGGCGGCATGCGGATTTTCAGTGACCTGCTTGCCAGCCACAAGGCCAAGGGCGAGACCCGGTTCTCCGGGGCCGACGCCTTCAAGCTCTATGACACCTACGGCTTTCCCATCGACCTGACGGTGGAGATGGTGGCCGACGAGGGCATGGAGGTGGACCTGCCCGCCTTTGAGCAGAAGATGCAGGAGCAGAAGGTCCGGGCCCGGGAGGCTCGGAAGGCCCTGGGCGATCTGGCCTGGGCGGGTATCGACCTGGGATTGGACAATACGCCCACCGCGTTCGTGGGCTATGAGCAGAACAGCTGTGAGGCTCGGGTCCTGGCGGTGTGCGTGGGGGACGAGGTTTCCGGCGCCATCACCGGCGGGGAGAGCGGCATCCTGGTGCTGGACAAGACCCCCTTCTACGCCGAGATGGGCGGCCAGACCGCCGACCACGGCGTGATCCTGGTGGGGGACAGCCGGTTTGAGGTCCGGGATGTCCAGAAGGACAAGGCGGGCAAGTACCTGCACTACGGCGCCATGCTCCGGGGCACCATCAAGGTGGACGATCCGGTGTGCGCCGCCATTGACGTGGAGCGCCGCCGGGCCATCATGCGGGCCCACTCCGCCACCCACCTGCTCCAGCGGGCGTTGAAGAGCGTACTGGGGGACCATGTCCACCAGGCCGGCTCCCTGGTGGAGCCGGACCGGCTGCGGTTCGACTTTACCCACTACGCGGCCCTGACGCCGGAGGAGCTGGCCCGGGTGGACGCCCTGGTGCAGTCCGCCGTGCTGGAGGGCTACGCCATCAACATTCGGGAAATGCCCATCGAAGAGGCCAAGGCCACCGGGGCAACCGCCTTGTTCAGCGAAAAATACGGCGATGTGGTGCGGGTGGTCAACATGGGCGGCTACTCCATCGAGCTGTGCGGCGGCACCCATCTGGACAACACCGCCAAGATCGGCCCCTTCCTCATTGAGAGCGAGGGAAGTGTTGCCTCCGGCGTCCGGCGGATCGAGGCCGTTACCGGCAAGGTCTGCATGGCGGAACTGGAAAAGGAGCGGGAGCGGCTCTACAAAGCCGCCGCGCTGGTGAAGGTCAAGCCCTCGGAGCTGGGAGACAAGATCCAGAACCAGATTGAGGAGATTCGGCAGCTTCGCCGCTCCATTGAGCAGTTCAAGAGCAAGGAGGCCGCCGGAGAGACGGAGCGGTACCTCTACGGCGCCCGGCTGGTGGACGGGCTCCATGTGCTGACCGCCAATGTACCCGGCGCCGACGCTGCCCGCCTGCGGCAAATGGGCGACCTGCTCCGGGACAAGGCCCCCGACGTGGTGGCGGTCCTCTCCGCCGTCAACGAGGGGAAAATCACCTTCCTGGCGGTCTGCGGCAAGGAGGCCGTGGCCCGGGGCCTGAAGGCCGGGGAACTGGTGCGGCAGGTCTGCGCCTGCTGCGGCGGCTCCGGCGGCGGCAAGCCCGACTCCGCCATGGGCGGCGGCAAGGACGTTCTCAAGCTGGATAACGCCCTGGCCCTGGTGGACGACTACGTTTCCGAAAAACTGAAGGCATAAGAAACCTTAGAAGGGAGGCACACCATGCGCAAGCTGGTCTGGTTCGGCCTTGGATTCGCCGGGGCCAGCGCCGTGTGGGCGTACTTTCTTCCCGGAAACGGACTGCTGCTCCTTGGACTTGGCGCTGGAGCGGGTCTGTTTCTGGCGGTACTGCTGTCCCGGCGGGTGCGGGAGGCCCGGTTCGCGGCATGGCTCCTGCTGGGCTGCGCCATTGGGGCGGTTTGGTGCTGGGGCTATGATCAGATCTATCTCTCGCCCGCCCGCTCCCTGGAGGGCCGCACCGCTTCCGCCCAGATAGAGATCACAGATTACAGCTACGAAACCCGCTACGGCAAAGCCGCCGACGGGGCGGTGACCCTGGACGGGAAGCCCTACCGGGTGCGGATCTATTACAGCGGGGCGGAGGACCTGGCCCCCGGTGACCTGCTGCGGGGCAGCTTCCGGTTTCAAACCACCGTTCCCGACGCCGGGGAGGAGATCTCCTACCAGAGCGGAAAGGGAATCTTCCTCCTGGCCTACGCCCAGGGAACGGTGGACAAGATCGCGGGGGAGGAAATCCCCATTTACAGTCGGCCGGCGGTGCTGCGCCGGGGGATTTTGGAGCTGATCGACCGGATTTTTCCAGCAGATGTAGCGCCCTTTGTCCGGGGATTGCTGCTGGGGGACACC
>CANRHF010000124.1 GCA_947630345.1 uncultured Oscillospiraceae bacterium
TGGCATAGCTGAGAAAGCTGGTCAGGTTTCCCACGGTAATGCCCCCCGTCATGGCGGACAGGGCCCCGGTCAGGCCCACCCCGGCGTAGACCAGGGCGTTGACAAACCGGGTGCTGGGATTGGTGATGGAGGAGTAGAAGATGGCCTTGAGGGCGCTTTTTTCCAGCCGGGCGTTGATCTTGTCGAAGTCCGCCAGGGTGGCCTCCTCATGGGAAAAGGCCTGGACGGTTTTCAGGCCCCCCACCGTCTCGTTGATCAGGGCGGTCTGCGCCCCCTGGGCGGCGGTCTGTTCCCGGAACAGGTCATAGGTGCGCTGGGCGATGAATTTCGCCACCAGCAGGGAAACCGGGGTAATGGCCACCACCACCAGGGCGATCTGCCAGCGGATGACCAGCATCAGCCCCAGGGTACCTAAAATCGTGGTGACGCCGGTGAAAAACTGGGTGAAGCCCATGAGCAGGCCGTCGGCAAAACTGTCCACGTCCGCCACCACCCGGCTGACGATGTCCCCCTGGGGATGGCTGTCCAGATAGGAAAGGGGCAGTCTCTGCAAATGGCGGAACGCCTCCTCCCGGATCTGCTGGGTCACCCGGTAGACCGTGCGGTTGTTCATCTCCTGCATCAGCCACTGGCTCACCGCCCCCAGGGCGGCGCAGAGCAGAATTCGGGATAAAATCGCCGCCACGGCGGCAAAATCCACGTCCCCAGGGCCCACGATCTGGTCCACCGCCTGCCCCACCAAAATAGGGATCCGCAGGCTCATGGCCACATATCCCGTGGCAAGGACCAGGGAGGCGGCAATTTTCCACAGGTGCCGCCGCACCCGGAGCAGGACCTTTTTCAGGATCTGCCACTGATTTTGCTCATTCATGGGCGGCCTCCTCTCTGGGGAACTGGGAATAGTAGATCTCCCGGTACACCGGGCAGCTCGCCAGCAGCTCCCCGTGGCTCCCCTGCCCCACCAGCTTGCCCTCGTCCATCACCAGAATTTGGTCCGCGTACCGCACCGAGGCCGCCCGCTGGGAAACCACGAATACCGTGGGCTTTTCCGGCAGATTTTGGATGGCGCCGCGCAGAGCGGCATCGGTGGCGTAGTCTAGGGCCGAGGCGCTGTCGTCCAGGATCAAGATCCTGGGCTTTCGGACCAGGGCCCGGGCAATGGTCAGCCGCTGGCGCTGGCCTCCGGAAAAGTTGGCACCGCCCTGGGAAACCGGGCTGTCCAGCCCGCCCTTGTCCCGGACCACCTCCCCAGCCTGGGCGGTCTCAAGGGCCTGCCAGAGCTCCTCGTCCGTGGCGCTGCCGTCGCCCCAGAGCAGGTTTTCCCGGATGGTGCCCTGGAATAGCTCGGACCGCTGGGGCACCATCCCGATCCCCCGCCGAAGGGTCTGACGGTTCAGGCTGTCCACCGGCCGGCCGTCCAGCAGCACCTGGCCGGAGGAGGCGTCGTAAAACCGGGGGATCAGGTTCACCAGGGTGGTCTTGCCGGAGCCGGTGCCCCCAATGACGCCGATGGTCTGTCCAGGCTGGGCCAGGAACGAAATGCCCTCCAGGGCCGGCGCGGCGGCACCGGCGTAGGAAGCGGTCACGTTCCGAAATTCCACGCCGCCTAAGGGGGGCAGAGTGTCGGGGCCGTCGGCCTGGAGGGCCTGGACCTCCAGAAGGGCCTGCACCCGGTTGCCGCAGGCGGCGGCCTTGGTCATGTTGATAATCAGATTGGCCATTTTCACCAGCTCCACCAGGATCTGGGACATATAGTTGTACAGCGCCACCACCAGGCCCTGGGTCAGCACCCCGGCCTCCACCCGCAAGGCCCCCACCTGGATGAGCGCCGCCACAGCCAGATTCAAAATGGCAAAGGTCAGGGGGTTCATCAGCCCCGAGACCCGCCCGGCCAGAAGCTGCCGCTCCTTGAGAACCTCCGTCCGTTGAGCGAAGGTCTGAATTTGGTCGTCCTCCTTGCAGAAGGCCCGCAGGACTCGTACCCCCGCCAGATTCTCCCGGGTGGCGGCGGTGATGCCGTCTAAGCCCACCTGGACCCGGCGGTACATGGGCATGGTGATCAGCATGATGCCGAACACCACCAGGCACAGCGCCGCGATCAGCACCACAAACACCAGCGCCGCCTGAAAATCAATGGTAAAGGCCATGATCATGGCCCCGAACACCACAAAGGGGGACCGCAGCAGCAGCCGCAAGGTCAAATTCACCCCGTTTTGCACCTGGTTGATATCCGAGGTCATGCGGGTGACCAGAGTCGCGCCGCCTAGGGCGTCCTGCTCGGTGTAGCCCAGGGACAGGATATGGGCCATCACCGCGTGGCGCACCCGGGCCGCGAAGCCCACGGCGGTCCGGGCGGCAAAATACTGGGCGGTGATGGCGCAGACCAGGCCAACCAGCCCCAGCAGCACCATCAGAAGGCACATCCGCACGATAAAGCCCCGATCCCCAGTGGCGACGCCCACATCTACGATCCGGGCCACCACCAGGGGGATCAGCAGCTCAAACACCGCCTCCAGCAGCTTAAACAGGGGCCCCAGGGCGCAGTCCCGCCCATAGCCCTTCATATATTTCAGCAGTTTGATCAAAAAAGCCACCTCGCAGTCCAAGTATTCGTATTATAACACGGCCCGCGGAATTTGGCAACGCGGGAAGAAATTTCTGTTGACTTTTTCCCTGTTTGCGGCTATAATACGGAAGTAAAAAAACGCTACTGTGGCTCAGTCGGTAGAGCAGCTGATTCGTAATCAGCAGGTCGCCGGTTCAAGTCCGGCCAGTAGCTCCAAAAATCGGCAAGGCGTGAATGCCTTGCCGATTTTTTCATTCCCATTTTTACACTGGTCACGACGTGCGTCCGCCTGCCACGATCTGATAGTAGGCGTTGGAGGTCAGCCGGTAGACCAGCAGGTAGAATGCCCCGAAAATCAGGACGCACACCCCGTTCACCGCCAGCAGCAGCGGCAGATTGTCCAAATTGAACAATATCAGCAGCCGGTAGATCAGGGGGAAGGCGAAGCACAGGTGCAGCACCGTGGCCCCCAAGGGCAGGAAAAAGACCGTGCGGACCTGGGAATCGACGCTGCGGCGGATGTCCTGGGGCGTCATGCCCACCTTCTGCATCACGCCGAAGCGGGCCTGATCCTCATAGCCCTCGGAGATCTGCTTGTAGTAGAGGATCAGCACCGTGGCCGCCAGAAAGACGATACTCAGCAAAATTCCCAGATAGAGCAGCCCGCCGAAGGTGGCGTAAAAGTCCTGGCGGTTCCCCTCCCGGCTCTCCGTCTGAATATAGTCGTAGGGGAATTGGTCATGGGTAAGGGCCGTTCCCTCCCGTCCACCGGTTTCAAAGAGCTCGGTGGTGAGCAGACTGTCCAGCCGGCCGATCATGTCCATCTGGGTCTCCGGCCCGGCGCCGGTGTCGAAGCGATAGTACCAGAAGGGGTTATAGGTGTGCCCGCCGCTGGAATCCCGGAAGTCCTCGATGGGGGCCAGGAGCCGCTCCACATCGTAAGTCACCAGATAGAAGCTGTTGACCACGTCCACAGCCGCCTCCCCGTTTACCGCGGAAAACGCATTGATTGGCCGGACACGGTACTCTGGCCCATCCTCCAATGCGAAGGTATCGTCCGGGTACGCTCCTCGCAGGGCGTAGACCAGAAGCTCGTCCTCCGCCAGAGCCGCCTCCTGGCCGGTCAGGCGGTTGTAGGTGTCCAGAGAGAGGACATAAAAGGTAAAAAGCTTCCCATAGTCCACCATCTCGTCCGCGTACTCCGTGTAGTTTTCCTTCACCCGGCCCTGTTCCAGCAGCCCGGAGAAGGAAACCTGGGTGTAATCCACCACGTTTTCCGGCTGAAATCCGTAGCTGTCCCCCAGCTCTCCGATCCGGCGCCGGACCGCGTCCAGGTCGGCATTCTCCAAATCGGCGTAGCCCTCAAAGGCTATGCTGATATTGATCTGCCGGGGATAGCGGGCCAAAAGGCTGTCCTCCGTCCCGACGTAGAGGCAGCTGGTGCTTGAGAGCATCACCAGCACCATGGTACAAAGGATGCAGATGGAGGCCAGCCCCGCCCCGTTGCGGCGCATCCGGTAGACCATGGAGGCCACGGAAACGAAATGATCCTTTTGATAATAGTACCGGGTGTTTTTTTGCAGGCCCCGGCACAGCGCCACAGACCCGGAAATGAACAGCAAATACGTCGCCAGAATCACCAGCGCCACCGCGATAAAGAACCACACCATCACTTCCAACGGCTGCTGCAGGGTCACCGCCAGGTAATAGGCAAAGCCCAGCAGGATCACGCCCAGCACCGCCAGGACCCAGTTGGCCTTGGGGGGCTTCTCCCCCGCGTTCTCCCCCCGGAGCAGGGTCACGGGGTTCGTGAGCCGCACCCGGAACAAATTCACCAGGAAAATCAGGAGAAAAATGACCCCAAAGGCCTTGGACGTATACCAGGCAACGTCAAAATTGAAGGTCAGCCGGAAGTCCGGCCCCTCGTGGACCACCGCCAGCAGCCCCGCCTGGGCCAGCTTGAACAGCGCCGCCCCCAGGAACACGCCTCCCAGTAGGCAGAGGAAATACACCGTCAGCGTCTCAAAAAACATGGTGACGCCCACATGGCCCTTGCCCATGCCCAGGACATTATAGAGTCCATACTCCTTCATCCGCCGGCGGTGGATAAAGGAATTGGAGTAGAACAAAAACAGGGCGGAAAACAGCAGCATAATGAAGACGCCCAGGCCCAGAAACTGCTGGGCCCGGCTGCCGCCGGCGGTGGAGGACAGGACCTCGTCCACCGTCAGAGCCCCGACGATGTAGTTCATGGCCACGGTCCCCATGCCCGCCAGCAGGTACGGGCCGTACAGCCGCCCGTTTTTCCGGATCCCGCTCCAGGCCAGGCGGGGGTAAAACAGCAGCCTTTTCATTGCTCCTCCCTCCCGGTGGCGAGAGCGGTGAGGGCGTCCGCGATCCGCTGGTAGAACTCCTGATCGGTGCAGCCGCCCCGGTAGAGCTGGTGGAATACCTGGCCGTCTTTGATGAACAGCACCCGCCCGGCGTGGCTGGCGGCCTTGACGGAGTGGGTCACCATCAGCACCGTCTGCCCTTCCCCGTTGATCTGGGCAAAAAGATTCAGCAGCTCGTCGGTGGCCTTGGAGTCCAGGGCCCCGGTGGGTTCGTCCGCCAGCAGCAGCCGGGGGCGGGTGATCAGGGCCCGGGCCACGGCGGCCCGCTGCTTCTGGCCGCCGGAGATCTCATAGGGGTACTTTTTCAGCAGCTCCCCAATCCCCAGCTTTTCCGCCAGGGGCGTCAGCCGGTCCCGCATCTCCCAGTAGGGCCGGGAGGCCAGGACCAGAGGCAAATAGATATTGTCCTCCACGGTGAAGGTGTCCAGCAGATTGAACTCCTGAAACACAAAGCCCAGATTATCCCGTCGGAAGGCCGCCATGGCCCCCTGGCCGATCTTGCTTAGGTTTCTTCCGTCCAGGTACACCGCTCCGGCAGTGGGGCTGTCCAAGGCAGCCAAAATGTTCAGAAGGGTGGTCTTGCCGCTGCCGGACTCGCCCATGATGGCCACGAACTCCCCCTCCTCCACGCAGAAGGACACATTGGTCAGGGCCTCCACCTTTTGCGCG
>CANRHF010000125.1 GCA_947630345.1 uncultured Oscillospiraceae bacterium
CAGCTCCCCTCCCCCGGGTCCAAGGTGATCAAAAGCTCCACCCCCGGCTCCGGCGCCGTGGGCGCCTCCGGCAGACTCTCGCCCCCCTGGGCGGGGGTGGTGTCGGACACCGGCGGAGCGGTGGGGGTGCGGTTCTTCTCCGTTTCCCCCGTAGGGTCCGGTTCCCCGCCGGTGACGGTACCGGCGGTGCCGGGAAGATTCGGGTCCGGCTGCTCCTCCATATAGGTCTGCCGGACCGCCTCCGACCCGTCGTTCATCAGCCGCCGCCGACAGCCGGAAAGGACCAGGCAGGCCAGGAGCAGCAGCAGTAATATTTTTCGGAATCTCATAGACTTCTCCCGCCTCAAAGGGCCAACCAGTAGCGGATCCGCAGCTTCTGAAAATAGCCCGCCCGCTTCCACGCCGATTGGGCGGTCTCCCGGAGGTATGCCTCCACCTTCCACCGCTGCTGCCCCGTCATGGGGTGGGCGCTGAAGGCCGCCTCCAAGTAAATATTCCGCACTTCCTCCGGGACCTCGCCGGGCGCCGTTTCCTTCCAGGCCCGGGCGTACAGGCACATGGCCCGAATGGCGGCGGCGTTGTCCGGATTGGAAAGTCCCGCCCGGTTGATCCTGCGGCGTTTTTCCGCCCGGTCCCGGATCACCGCCGGGACAAAGAGAATCGCCAGCGTCAGCCCCGCCAAAATGAAAAACAGCGTCCGCGCCCGCCAGGGCTCCACGCCCCGGTTGGGCTGCTGCTCCTGGTGAAGGGGCGGGGGCACGGTGGCGGGCGCGGGCACCCTGGTGGGAACCGGCACCTGCTCATAGTAGACGCCGCTCCGGGCGGCCAGATCCCGCAGTCGGTCGTCCAGGGCGGACACCGCCGGGATTGGCTTGGGAGCCAGCGCCATGACCAGCAGGAAAAGGGCCACCGCCAGGGCGGTCAATGCCAGCATTCTTCCCGCCCTGGGCTGGGCCAGGCATCGCCACGCCAGCGGCATCCCGCCAATCAGCAGCCAAACCGGCTCCGGCGTCACCCCGAAATAGGCCATGGCCGCCATCAGCCCGACCCCCAGAGCGCCAACAGCCCATCCGCCGCCAATGTGGCAGAAAAGGCCCAGGGCCAAGGATAGCAGGAGGGCCGCCGGACCGGCGTTCCCATCGGCAACGGCAAAATACACATATTCGTAGGCCTGCGCCGCCTGGCTCCGGGCAAACAGCCGGTTGGCAAGGAGCAGCAGCCCATTCCAGGCCGGGTACAAAAGCACCATGCACAAAGCAAAGGCCGCCCACCCGGCGATCCTTCCGGTTTTTTTCGGCAGGACCGCCAAAAGCAAGGGCAACCCTACCCCCGGCAGGCACCAGACCAGCAGATCAAACCGATCCAGCATCCTCAGGGCCCACAAAAGCAGGCCGGCCAGTGCGGCGCTGTCCAGCCACATCTTTCTGGGAGGCGCGTCAACGGAAAATGTCAGTTCCACGGCTACACCTCCAGCCTAGTCAGGTCTCGAGGATAATCCTCCCGGGAAAAGGTATAAAGGCGGCTCCCATCCCCCTGAAGTCCCTCCGGCAGTCCCAACTCCCGGGGCAGCAGGAGGCTGACCCGGGCTCCCTCCCGGCCTTCCAGGACGGGCCTTTGGGCCGCGATCGCCAAAATACGGCTGTATTCCTCCAAATTGGGCCAAGAGCAGGGCCTGTTCACCGGCGGTAGGGCCAGAAGCCGGTCCAGCATGGGGCCCAGGTCCTCCTGGGTGTCGATCTCCGTCACCACCGGCTCCCCGGACTGGGGATCGGCCCAGCATACCGCGAAGGAAAAGTCCCGCTCCGCCAATATCCAGGCCAGGGAGGCAAAAATCTCCGTCAAAATATCCGTCAGCTCCGGATCCGCACCGGCGGGATCGAAAAGCAGCAGCGCCTCCCGGGAAACCGACGTCCCCAGCAGGCGGACCATGGTTTTCCCGGTCTTTTCCGACAGCTTCCAGTGGATCTGCCGGACGGCGTCTCCGGGCACATACTCCCGGATGGCGTAGATCTCCCCCGGATCGTCCCCGGGCACCGTGCGGGAATCGGTCTGCCGCTCCGGGCCCCGCCGTTCCGTCGGCAGAAGGACCAGCTCCGGGGCAAAGAGGACTGGGGGCGCCGCCGTCTCTCCCGTCCACGTCAGTTCCACCCGCCTCCTAATCAAACCGAACAGATCCTCCACCTCGCCGGCGAGGACCCGCAGCTCCAGACTTCCGCAGTGGCGGCTGCGCAGAGTAAATGAAAGGCTCCTCTCCCCTTTCGGCGGCAAGGTCAACGTTTCCACACCGGAAAGAGTCTCTCCCGTGTGCAGGTTCCGGCACCGCCATTGGACCCGCAGCCGCGGGACGGGGACTATGCTGCCGTTTTTCACGGTCAGGCGGCAGTCCACGGCCTTTCCCTTTTCCAGCGTCCGGGGAAGCAAGCACTGAACGGTAAGCCTTCCCCCGCCCAGCAGGGCCAGCATCCCCGCCAGAGGCAGCGCCAAGCAGCAAAGGAGCAGGGTCAGCGTCCCCGGGTTGTTTTCAAACAAATACGCCGCTCCCGCAGCCGCCAGCAGCGCGGCCCATGCCCACCGTCTGGCCCTCATTGGCATTCATAGGGGGCTTCCACCCGCGCCAATACCCCCTCCAGCGCCGTCCGGGCGTCCACGCGGGCGGCGCGGGCCTTCGGACTCAGCAGGATCCGGTGCCCGCACACGTCCGTGAAAATCTCCCGCACATCCTGGGGGATCACATAGTCCCGTCCCCGGAGGCAGGCGCAGGCCCGCGCCATCCGGCTCAAGGCCAGGGCACCCCGGGGGCTGATCCCCAGCTCGATCCATTCATCCTCCCGGGAGGCCATGGCCAGCCGGGTGATGTAGGCCAAAATCTCCTCATGGATCGTGACCGCCGCCGCCCTGCGCTGCATATCCAGCACCGTTTCCCGGTCCGCCACCGCCGCCACCGTGTCCATGGGGTCGGCGGTCTGGCGGTCCCGGAGGATGTCCATCTGAGCGTCAAAATCCGGGTAGCCCAGGGTCAGCCGGACCAGAAACCGGTCCAGCTGGGCCTGGGGCAGCAGCTGGGTGCCGGCGGCACCCACATGGTTCTCCGTAGCGAATACCATGAAGCACCTGGACAGGGGGTGAACATGGCCGTCCACCGTCACCTGCCGCTCCTCCATGGCCTCCAGCAGGGCGGACTGGGTCTTGCTGGAGGTACGGTTAATCTCATCCGCCAGCAGCAGGTCCGCGTCATTCACCGCCCCGGGCATATAGCGGAAGGAGCCGCTCTGCCGGTCATAGACGGAAAAGCCCACGATATCCGAGGGCAGCACATCGGGGGTACACTGCACCCGCCGGTACCGCAGCCCCAGGGCCTTGCTCAGAGCCACCACCAGGCTGGTCTTCCCCACCCCTGGCACGTCGTCCAGCAGCACATGGCCCCCGGAGAGAACCGCCATCATCACCTTTTCCACCACCGGCGCTTTGCCCCGGATCACCTGCTCGACCTGGCGCAAAACCTTTTGAATCTGCTCGTCCATACGCGACTCCTCAAAAAGTACTTTTTTCAAATCATACACGATTTACATGGTTTTTTCAACCCCCCAGGGGGGTTGAAAGCCGCGGCGGCCTGATATATAATAGAAAAACACGAATTTGAAGGAGCGCCGCCATGAATCCCATGTCCTCTGTCAAGCGGGCCTGCATCTGCGCACTGTGCATCGCACTGTGCTATGTGCTGCCCGCCGCCTTCCACGCCCTCGCCCTGGGCGCCGCCCTGTCCCCCATGCATATTCCCGTGCTGCTGTGCGGGATGCTCTGCGGCGGCTGGTACGGTCTGTTCTGCGGGCTGGCGGGGCCGGTGCTGTCCTGCTCCCTTTCCGGGATGCCCTCCCCGGCCCAGCTGATCTCCATGGTACCGGAGCTGTGCGTCTATGGGCTGGTCAGCGGCCTGATCCTCCAATACCTCTGCACTGGCCGGGCCATGCTGGACCGGTATGCGGCGCTCCTCGCCGCCATGCTTTTAGGCCGGATCGCCGGGGGCGTCGCCAGCGCCCTGGTCTATCTGGGGGCTGGGCAGGGCTACTCGGTGGCCATCTGGGCGGGGAGCTACCTGGCGGGGACCCTCCCCGGTGCGGTGGTCCAGCTGATTTTGCTTCCGGCGCTGGCGCTGGTCCTGGAAAAGGCGGGGGCCGTGCCCCCCAGATATCCGAAGGAGACGAACACGCAGCATGGATAAGAAGGAGATCGCCGCGTTTTTTGACCGCTGCGCCCCCTGGTGGGACGCCGATATGGTGCGCCCCGAGCCGGTCATCGCCCAAATTCTAAGCAACGCCGGGGTCCGCCCGGGCATCCGGGTGCTGGACGTGGCCTGCGGCACCGGGGTGCTGTTCCCGGACTATCGGAGCCGGCAGGTTGCCTCCGTCACCGGTATCGACCTGTCGGAAAAAATGGCCCTGATCGCTCAAGAGAAATTTCCCTGGGCCAAGGTGATCTGCGGGGACGTGGAGACCGCCGCATTTGACGGGCCCTTTGACCTGGTGATGGTCTACAACGCCTTCCCCCACTTCCCGGACCCGGCCCATCTGATCCAGGTGCTCTCCGGCTTCGTCCGCCCCGGGGGCCGGCTCAGCGTGGCCCACAGCATGAGCCGGGCCGCCCTGGCCCAGCACCACGCGGGCCGGGCCAGCGCCGTTTCCATCGACCTGATCGACGAAAAGGCCCTGGCGGGATTGATGGCGCCCTGGTTCGATGTGGATGTGGTGATTTCCGACGAAAAAATGTACCAGGTCTGCGGGACCAGAAAATTAGACCCGCCGGTATAAAAAAGTGATAAAATAAAGGTAGACAGCATGAAAAGAGGCCATGCTGTCTACCTTTGTTTTATTCCGCCACAAAGCGCCAGGGGCGGTCCTGGTCCTCCTGGGAGGCGTAGCCGATGCCGACGCGCTTGGCGGTTTTGACGGAGCAGCGGAAGCCGTCGTCCTCCACCCAGAGTTCGTCGCCGTCCACAGCGCTGGCGCGGTTGAAATCCAGACCGATGCCCAGGGCCTTGGTCAGCTTTCCCGGTCCTTCGGCCCCTTCACAGGCCCGGATCAGCACCGCCTCCGGCGCGCCCTCCTCCCCCGTTACCAGGTTCAGCAGGTTGTGGATGCCGTAGCATAGGTAGACGTACACCGTCCCCGCCGGGGCGTAGAGTACCTCGTTCCGCTTGGTGCGGCCGTGATGGGCATGGCAGGCGGTGTCGGCCTCCCCGCAGTAGGCCTCGGTCTGGGTGATCCGCAGCCGCTTCTCCCCCTCGGGGGTTTGGTGAATGAGCACCTTGCCCACCAGGTCCCGGGCCACCTCCAGACAGGGGCGGTGAAAAAAGTCGTAACCCAGGCGCATACTTCTGCCTCCTTCTGATTCAAATTCAACGGAAAATTTTTCGCCGGGCTCTGGAAATCCATCCCGGAGTGTGCTATACTTATTTATTATAGGCGGTTCCCCGGAGCCGGCGGAAAGGAAGTGAGCCCATGGCCCAGGAAGAAAATTGGCAGCTTGATCCCAGCGCTCAGGAGGATATGACGTTGGTCTCCATCG
>CANRHF010000126.1 GCA_947630345.1 uncultured Oscillospiraceae bacterium
TCTCCGGTTTTTATAATCCTCTCAGGCCCCACTCCCATAACCATGGCCTGCCCCCAAACCAGGCTGAATCCATTTTCCTCCAGAATTTTGCTTGTCCACTTTATTGACTATGGTTCAATAGTCACTTGGGGCCCTATGGGTCTCTGCTTTGCTATACTCTTTTTCCAACCGCATGCCTTCCCACATCTCCCTCATTTTTGGGGTTGACTTTTAATAGTTAATCTATCTTATCATTCACTCTCCGTCGTGTCCACTTTTACTATACAACTTTCACTTCTTCACTTTTTACTATTACTTTTTAC
Source organism: uncultured Oscillospiraceae bacterium (assembly GCA_947630345.1). GTDB lineage: Bacteria > Bacillota > Clostridia > Oscillospirales > Oscillospiraceae > Faecousia. The sequence goes on from CANRHF010000126.1 coordinate 303, forward strand.
TTGCCAAAAATCGGCCCGTCGAAATTAGTGAAAAGTGAAGAGTTAAGAGTGAAGAAGTAAAAATCGGCAACCCTCTAACGAGGATTGCCGATTTTTGGCAGAGGGTGAGGGATTCGAACCCCCGCAAACGGAGTCAGAGTCCGGTGTGCTACCGTTACACAAACCCTCTATTTTGGGCACGGATATAATTATACCCAAAGAGGGAAAAAAGTCAAGGACTTTTTTCCAATTCCGGCAAAATTTCCTGCCGGGAATATTGTAACCCCCCGGCGGCAGGTTATACCACACCGCCGGGGGGAAATTTTACTTTTGGGCAGGAAGCAGAAACTGCTCCCAGGGAAGCTCCTGATTTTTCGGGTAGCCGCAGGCATCACGCAGGCCCTGGCAGATCTGAGACAGCTTTTCCTGAAGAATGGGACTGCTCAAATCCTCGCTAGAGCCCAGCAGAGCGGCGGTGAAGATCTCCGCCCGGTCCTCCTTGGGATAGCTCATGGCAAAGGGACTGAGGAAGGCCCGCTCCGCGCCCTCCGTCCAGGCGGCGGTTTCCTCCTCCGGCTCTTCCTCGTAGGAATAGAAGTATTGGACGCCCTCGGGATTCAGGGACTCCCACTGGTCGTAGGCCAGGCTGTTGGAGACGATGAAGGTGTCCAGCGCGTGGCTCAGGCAGTGGCAGAATGCCTCCTCCTCTCCGCCGCCCACCGCCAGGGCGATGCAGGCGTCCCCCTGGGCCCAGTATTGGAGCCCCGAACAGGGTCCGGAGACGGAGCGCACCAGGCAGATGTGCAGCACGCCGGATTCCGTATCCCGGCTGATGGCGGAGAAGAATCCCTCGGGGAACCGGGCGAGGACCTTTTCCAAGGCGTCCAGGCTCTCCTGGAACAGCGGAACCTGGAATTCGGGCGTTACCTGCCCGGCGGAGGGCTCCAGGCCCTCCACGCCCAGCCGGATATCCACCCCGTAGGCCTGGCTGATCTCCTCCGCCCGCTGCCGGCAGGCGTTCAGCCCAGCGGTGTCGGGGGCCAGAGCGGTGTACCGGGGGCCGGTGTAGACGGTCTGACCCTCGATCTGGCTCAGCTGCGGATTCCAGAGGTAGAGATTTTTATGCCCCTGCTGGTCCTCCGCCAGGAACCACAGCCCCTCCGTACCGGAGACGAAGCCCTGGATCCCGGTAAGTCCTTCCACGCTTGCCCCGGCGGTTCGCCGCCCGGTGGTCAGGTCATAGAGCCAGAGCATGCTGACGCCGCCCTGGGGAGAGACCCCCACCAGGGCGTCCCGGCCCGGGGCAGGATAGACCTGCTCCTCTTTGCTGTCCAAGTTCAGGCACAAGGGCGCCTCGTCCTTGCGGCCAAAGAAGGTCTCCTGCCGTTTGCCCTCCATCCGCTGATAGAGATACCAGTCCTCCCACCCGGCCAACCGGAGAAGGGTCTCGTCGGTGCCCAGGGATTCCCCGGTCTCCACCGAAAGGAAGTCGGTATAAAATTCCGAATCGCTCTCCCGTACCTGGCAGACCAGAATGGTGTCGTCAAACAGACTTTCCACCAGCGTCAGATCCTCGGTGGACTGGATGCTGACGAGCCGGGCGATCCCGGTGGACATGTTCAGCGCCCGGATCTCCGCCCCATCGCAGTAGAAGGCAACGTCCAGCCCGGCGCCAATGATCGGCGGGGCCGTCACCGTCTCCGGCAGGTCCTCCCGGAAAATCTCCCGGAACTGCTCGTCCAGAAGCACCACGCTGTGGGAAACGCTGTCGTAGTACCCGATGCCCTGACTGTTCACCTGCACCGACTGAGAATTCGGGTCCAGGGGGCAGTCCAACAGGACGGACAGCCCCACCGCTCCCTCTTCGCCGGTGAGCAGGGACATGGTGGTGCCGCTGCCGGAGGGATAGAAGACGATCAGATCCTCTCCCATGGCGGCGACGCCCAGGCAGTCCTGGCGTTCCAGGGCATACTCCCGCACCGCCCCGGCGGTCTGGGATTCCGTATAGCTGTCCGGCCTGTAGAGGGTGGTGACAGGCACGCTGACCTGCGTGGGCTCAGAAGTGGGCAGGGTCGTGGCCTCCGTGGGGGGAGGCGGTTCCCATGCGCAGCCGGCCAGCAGGGCAACTGCCGCCAGCAGCGCGGTCAATCGTTTCATACAGTGCGCTCCTTGTCAAAAATGTGAAAGGAAAAGGCCCCGTCCCGGAGGATCAGGCAGCTGTGTGTCCCGTCCTTGGGAAGGGAGACGCTGCCGGGGTTCAGACAGCGGATGTGTTCCACGGTGATATCCTGCTTTCGATGGGTGTGCCCGGAGAGGAAGACCGTTCCAGGGGCAAGGGGCGGCAGACGCTCCGGGTTCCACAGATGGCCGTGGGTCAAATACAGATAGCGCTCCCCCGTCCAGAACAGGGCGTAGTCCGCCATACAGGGGAAGGGCAGGACCAGCTGATCCACTTCCGCCTCGCAGTTGCCCCGCACCGCCAGGATGCGGTCCTTCCATTGGGAGAGCTGGACGGCGACCTCATTGGGCCGGTATTCCTCGGGTAGATCGTTCCGGGGGCCGTGATAGAGCAGATCCCCCAGCAGGATCAGCCAGTCCGGCCGCTCCGCCTCCGCCAGCTCCAACAGTCGGCGGCACCAATAGGCGGAGCCGTGTATGTCCGAGGCGATCAGCAGCTTCATGACGTCCCTCCCAATATGGCCAGGTAGGCCTCCAAATCAAAGGGGTCCAGGACCGTATCCTTCCGCAGGTACAGCGGATGGTGGGGGTGGCCCTGCCGGCTCAGGGGCCCGGCCCGGAACCACCGGGCGCCGGCCTCCCGGCCCACCTCCAGCAGCTCCGCCAGGCAAGCGCGCAGATAGTCCCGCCGGTCCACAATGGTGCCCCAGGCGGCCCAGACCGCCGGTTCCTTGCCCAGCCCCAGGGCGTAGCGGAAGGCCGCCAAATTCTCCCGGTGGAGGGCGGCGTTGCAGCTGCGCTCCATGGCGTCCGGGTCCGTAGCCCGCTGGGCGTAGACGTTGAACATGAGGAAGCTGTCGTACCCGTTGCCCAGGGCGATCCGCTCCACGGACTTCAAGGTATTGTCCAGGGCGTCGGGCCGGGCGGTGGAGGGGTTGATGCCAATGCAGATCAGGGGCTTTTTCCCCCGGGTGCCCAGGAGATATCGGTACTCCTGATAAGTATTGGGGACGTAGAGCCATTTTTTCACGTCGTAGTCCCCGTTTGGCTCCTCCGCCTGGGCCAGGGCCTGGGCGAAGGACAGCAGCTCCAGCTGGGCGGTATCGCCCTGGGGAATGTGGCGCATCAGGCATCCTCCCTGGGAAACCAGCAGCTGTTGTCCGGGTCGTAGAAGGGGCAGTCCTCCTTCTTCCGCCCGGTTTGGCGGAGCCAGCCGTCGAAAGCGACGTCCAGGAAGGGGTAGACCCCCTTCATCCGGCTCTGGAGCTGAAGCACCCGGCCGTCCGTGAGATAGAGCTCAATGATGGTGCCGCCGGCGGCGGTGTAGAGCCGCTGGGAGCGGATGTCCGCGAAGCGGTACACCGTATCCTTCTTTCCAAAAGTGGTCAGCAGGAAAGTGTCCTGGTCGTAGTAGACCCCGAAGGTCAGATAATAGCCCACCAGGACTGCGCCTGTGGCGATGAGGATGATCCCGCCCACGATGAGCAGCCAGCTCTGCCAGGTCAGCAGGGCCGCCACCCCCAGCACCATGACCACCAGCCCGCCGGCGCCGTAGGCCCGGTCTAAGCGAACGGAGAGGCCGGAGGTGTGCTGCTTTTTCCCCCGGAAGAGCTTGGAAAAGCTCTTGTCCGCCAGAAAGCAGACCAGGAAGGTCAGCGCCGCTACCAGAATTACCGCAGGCCAGGTCATGTTCTTCCCTCCTATGCCCAGAGGACCAGCCCGGCGGGCAGATCATGAGGCTCCGCCGGGACCTCCGGGACTACTTGAAAATCGTAACAAAGGGCCACGGTGGGGTGCCTGGGCTCCAGCGCCAGGAACCGGTCATAGAAGCCGCCGCCGTAGCCCAGGCGGCGGCCCGCCCGGTCGAAAGCCAGGCCGGGCAAAATCACTAGGGCGGTTTTGTCCGCGGCAATCTCCCCCGCCGCCGGTTCGGGGATGCCCCCGAAGCCCGGGACCATCGGCGTCCGGTCCGTGACGTAGAGAAAGCGCATCTCCCCGTCCACGATCTTGGGCAGGGCCACCCGTTTCCCGTCAGCCCGGGCCGCCTCCAGAATGGGCAGCAGCCGCACCTCCTGATTTTGGGGATAGTAGCCATAGACGGCCTTTGCCGCCTGATATACGGAGGTTTGGGCCAGCAGGCGGCCCAGGGCGGCGCTTTTGTCCCGGATCTCCTCCGGGGTCATGGCCCGCTTTTTCTCCCGGATCAGGGCCCGCAGGGCCTTCTTATCCATCGGCGCTCTCCTTTTTCCGGAACAGCCGGAACCAGAGGAAGATGGCCAGCTGTCCGGGGATTCCCAGCAGGAACAGCCGCCACACGCGGACATCTAAGAACACCCGGAAGGTGATATAGATGCTGAAAATTGAGCCCCACATGATAATGGAGATCAGTGCCCGGTTCCACCGGAAGTCCCGCCAGGCCGAGCGGAGGCTCAGCAGCACGATGCCGGTGACGGGAATGGCGTAGGCGAAGGCCACGGCGGACTGTTCAAAGCCCAGGCTGGACAATACCACATAGACCAGCAGCGCCACAAACCAGACCAAAATGGTGGAGAGCATGAGAATGATCCCCTTGTCAGCCTTGCGCTTCAGGGTTTTTTCCACCACCCGGCTCATGGCCTGCTCCACCTTGCCGGTGTCTTCCGGCAGAGCGTCGGGGTCGGAGAGCAGATCGTCCACCTTGACGCCGAACACGCCGGCCAGCTGGATCAGGGTCATCACATCCGGCAGGGACTCTCCCCGTTCCCATTTGGAGACCGCCTTGTCTGAGTAGTTCAGCCGCTCCGCCAGCCCGGCCTGGGTCCAGTTTTCCTGCTTGCGGTAGGCGGCGATGTTCCGGCCCAGCCGGGATTTCAGCTCCTCCGCGTCCAATGGCGATCCCCCCTAAAGTGCTTTTTTTCATTTTAACAGATTTTTTCCACAAATGCAACCGTAATTCTCCCCGCGTCCCTCCCAATTTCCGCGCGCCCGGAAAAATGCGGGAAAGGCCGTATTTTGTCTTGCGCGGGAATCCAAACTGTGGTACAATAAAGGTGACGGGAGTCGAACCCACGCCGCTTTGCGGGGGCTCTTTTCGGCGCTTTTCCCCTTATCGTCGTCGCCTT
>CANRHF010000127.1 GCA_947630345.1 uncultured Oscillospiraceae bacterium
TTGAGGTAGATCAGGGCGGTGAACCAGTCGTTCCAGAAGGCCACCATGGAGAACACCACGATCACCGCCATAATGGACCGGCTCAGGGGCACGATCACCCGGAGGAAGACGGTAAAATCGTCGGCGCCGTCGATCTGGGCGGCCTCCACCAGCTCATGGGGCACGTTGTTCTCAAAGAAGTTTCGGACGATGATCACATTGCCCATGCCCACGCCGCCGGGGAGAAACAATGCCCACATATTTCCCAGCAGGCCGGTATTTTTGGCCACCAGGTAGGTGGGGATCAGGCCGCCGCCAAAGTACATGGTGATGATGAAGAAAATGCTGATCCACTTCCGGCCGGGCAGGTCCTTCCGGCTCAGGGGGTAGGCGGTGATGTACACCGTCACCAGGGAGTAGATGGTGCCCACCACCGTGTAAAGCACGGAGTTGAAGAAGCCCCGGAGCAGGTCGCTGTTCTGGAACACCCGCACATAGCCCTCCACGGTGAACTGGCTGGGCAGCAGGAAGGTCTTCCCGGCGTACACGTCGTAGGGGTCGGACACGGAGGCCACCAGCACATAGTACAGCGGGTAGGCGATGATGAGCATGATCACGGTGCAAAGCACCACCAGGACGATATCGCTGGCCCGGTCGGACAGGCCCACGCTCTTTTTATCCTTTTTCATAGATCCGCCGCCTCCTTACACAAAGCTGACGTCCGCCGTCTTCTTGGCGATCTGGTTGACGATGATCAGCAGAATGATGTTGATCACGGTGTTGAACAGACCGATGGCGGTGGAGTAGCTGTAGGCGTGGTCCAGAATGCCCTGCTCGTAGACGTACACCGCGATCACGTCGCTGGTGGCCTTGTTCAGGTCGGTCTGGAGCAGGAAGACTTTCTCGAAGCCCACGCTCATGATGCCGCTGGCGCTCATGATCAGCTGGAGGATGATCATGGGGGTCAGCTCCGGGATGTCGATGTTCAGGATCCGCTGGAACATGGAGGCGCCGTCGATCTTGGCGGCCTCGTAGAGGGCCGGATCCACCGCTGAAAGGGTCGCGAGGTAAATGATGGTGCCCCAGCCGGCGTCCTGCCATATGCCGGAGGCGATGTAGATGGTGCGGAAGGCCTCGGGGACGGTCATGAAGTCGATCTGCTGACCGATCAGCAGGTTAATGAGGCCGCCGTAGGGGCTCAGGAAGATCCGGATCATACCGCAGACCACCATGATGGAGATGAAGTGGGGAGCGTAGAGCACGGTCTGGACCACCCGCTTATACTTTTTGAACCGCAGCTGGTTGATGGCCAGGGACAGCAGGATCGGTACCGGGAAGCTCCACAGGAGGCCGAACAGGCTGAGCTTGACGGTGTTGACGATCATGCGCTTGAAATTGGGGGCGGTGAAGAACCGCTCGAACCAATCCCAGCCCACCCATTCGCTTCCGAAGAAGCCCCGGCTGGGCTTGTAGTCCCGGAAGGCGATCTGGATGCCGTACATGGGGACGTACTTATAAATGATCGTAATGACCACGGGGATCAGCAGCAGGACGTAAAGCTGCCAGCTCTCCAGGATCCGACGGCCCAGGGTCTTGCCGTGGGGCTTGAGGGCTGTTCTCTTTGCGCCCGCTTGCGCGGATGTTTTTTGCACGCTGGTTTTCCCTCCTTAAAAACGTTTTCCGAAAGTGATTGCCTGGGCGCCGCCTCCGGCCGGGTCACCGGCCTGTGCCGCAAGGTCGACGCATGGTGAAACGATATTTTATGAACAGCTACAATGTACCACAGAAAACGGGGAATTGTCAATACGGTTCTTGCAGTTTTTTGCTATAATTTTTCATTTTATTTGAAATATACAAATTCAAGCCCTATTTTTTGTATACTTTGAACCTGTAATTTATAGTAATCGTTTCATGAATTTTCATTTGGCCCTTTACAAATGCCGTGAAATCTGTTATACTGAATCCAATGAAATTTCACAGAACAAGGAGGAATCCCTATGCCCAAACCTACCATGAAGGACGTAGCCCGGGAGGCGGGGGTGGCCCTGGGGACCGTATCCAAGGTCGTCAACGGCATTCCCGTGGGCGAGGAGTACCGCGTCCGGGTGGAGGAGGCCATCGAACGGCTCAACTACCGCATCAACAGCTACGCCAAGGGCCTGCGCAGCAGCAGGACCTATCTCATCGCGGTGATGGTGCCAAATCTCATCAGCCCCTTTTTCGCCAAGCTGGTCAACTGCATCAACCGCTCCCTGGCCGCCCGGAAATACCGGATGCTGCTCTTTGCCACGGACTATGACAACGAGCAGGAGCAGGAATATGTGTACCTGGCGGAGCAGCAGAAGGTGGACGGCATCATCTGCCTGTCCTACAATCCCAACCTGATCCTCCCGGCGGGGGTGCCCCTGGTGTCCATCGACCGGTATTTCAGCACCAACGTCCCCTGCGTCTCCAGCGACAACTACGGCGGCGGCCGGCTGGCGGCGGAGAAGCTGGTGGAAAACGGGTGCCGGAATTTGGCCTTCCTGCGGATCGGCTCCAAGCTGGTCAACGAGCCCAACAAGCGGAAGGATGGCTTCGTCAGCGCCTGCGAGGCCCTAGGCGTGCCCTACACCCTGAAGATCATTGACGACGGCACCCCCTATTCCGCCTTTGAGGACTTCCTGCGGGAACACCTCCACGATGGGAAGCTGGATTTCGACGGCATCTTCTGCGTCACCGACTCCCTGGCCCATCAAATTTTGCTCACCCTTCGGGATATGGAGCTGCGGGTGCCGGAGGAGGTACAGGTCATCGGCTTCGATGGGGTCCGCTGCTTTGGGGACATGGAGCTGTACTGCTCCACCATCGTCCAGCCGGTGGAGGATATCGCCGCCACCTGCGTGGACATGGTGACGGAAAAGGACCTGGACAAGGCGCCGTCCCTGGTGTGCCTGCCGGTGACCTACGCCCAGGGCGGAACGACAAAGGGGTGAGACAATGGCAAGCGAATATTTAAAGTGGAAGTTCCGGGACGTCCAGCCCGATCCCCCGCCGCGGGAGCTGTCGAAAAAGGAGAAAGTCCTGAATTTTCTGGACTATTATAAATGGTGGCTGGTGGCCGGCACCGTGGGCCTGGTTCTGCTGGGGAACCTGATCTGGACCATGCTGGGCATTGGGAAGGTCCGGCCGGACTATATTTTCGCCTACGTCACGGACAGTAAATTCTCCGAAGAGCAGGAGGTATCGCTGGAGACGGCCCTGGCCACCCTGGGAGAGGACGTGAATGGGGACGGCCAGGTGGTGGTGGAGCTGCGGCAGTACGCCCGGAACGTGGAGGGCGACCCGGAGACTGCCATGTACTTCCAGTACGCGGACAGCATCACCCTGGCCGCCGACATTGACATGGGGGAGAGCTTTTTCTACCTGTCCGACGATCCGGAGTTCCTCCAGCAGGCCTACCAGCTCTATTCCTTCCCCGACGGCACGCCTCCGGGAGAGGACGATTACGACGTCTCCGACAAGGTCTTCCGCTGGGCGGACTGCCCGGCCCTGGCCGGGCTGGAGGTGGATCAGGAGGCCATGGAGAACGTCTATATCGGCCGCCGGGTCTATTATAAAGAGGATCAGATCAAAAAACTGGGCCCCAGCGAGGCCCTGTGGGCCATTATTTTGGAGGGGGCGGAATCGTGAAACGGTTGATTGCGATTTTGGCCCTGCTGTGCCTGCTGCTCACCGGCTGCTCCGGCCCGGCCCGGGACCCCAGCTGGGAGGAGGACTGGGTGGGCCTGGGAAACGTCCTGGCGGTGGACACCCCGGCGGACTTCACCCTGCGGGACAATCAGGACGCCCTGAGCCCCAACGGAATTTACTATGTCTCCTGGTCCTCCGGGGAGGGGCAGACCATTGAAAACGACGAGGGGGAGGAAGCGACCCTCTACCCGGTGCAGGTCTTTTTGCTGCTGGAGTCCAATTCCGACCCCCAGGGGGAGATCGACGCCTGGAAGGCATTGGAATCCGAAAACTACACCATTGGCCAGGAGGAGACAGTCTCCGCCGCCGGCCTGGAATTTACGGTTCTGCCCCTGCTCTCCGCCGGGGAGGACAACCCCTTCCGCCAGGGGACCACGGCCTTCGCCACCCAGGGGAACTGGTGCCTCTGCCTGGAGATCCTCACCAGCGACGCGGCGGATACCCGGCAGATCCTCACCGAATATTTGGACGCGTTGCATTTGGGAGAGGGGGCGCGGTAGCTGTGGTCCTGTTTTTCCCCGACGCCGAGGAGCGGGAGGAAAGCCCCTACCGGGCGGTGGGCTTTGCCCGATACCGGGAGGTGCTGGAGGGCAATTTTAAGGAATTTTTCCTGGTGAGCTTCCTGGCTCTGATCTCCCTGCTCCCCTTTGCCGCCGGCATGACCTATGCCGTTCTCTCCGCCAGCGCGTTGGTGATGATCCCCGTCTCCCTGGCGGGGGGCGCCCTCTCCGGGCCCTTCCTGGCCTGCATGTATGATCTGATCCTCCGCCGCCTGCGGGACGATCTGGACGACTGGTGGCTCTGCTGGAAAAAATCCATGGGCCAGAACTGGAAAGCCGCTTTGCTGCCCGGGGCGGTGCAAGGGCTGTTTCTGGGGGTGCTGATCTTCAGCGGCGCCATGCTGCTGCTCTGGGCGGAGGGGACGGTGTCCCTGGGCACCCTGGGCCTGCTGCTGATGGCGGCGCTGCTGGGGACCATGATCCTCTCGGTCTGGTGGCCCCAGGTGGTGCTGTTCGACCAAAAGCCCGGCATCCAGCTGAAAAACTGTCTGCTGTTTCTGGTGCTGCACCTGTGGCGGAGCCTGGGCGCGGCGGCGGTGCAGGTGGTGTTCTGGCTGCTGATGTTTCTGCTGCTGCCCTGGTCGGGGCTGGCGGTGCCCTTTTTGGGGGTGTGGTACATCCTGTTTTTGGCGCTGTTCATCCTCTACCGGCCCCTGGACCAGGCGTTTCGGATCGAGGAGCAGTTTGACGCCCTACAGGCGAAAAAGGAGGAATCCTGATGGAAGCGGAAAACCGGTTTCAGCTGACTAAGGACCTGTTCCTGGAGGGAATGGGCCTGGTGTCCCGGGACAGCTATGGAAAAACCGCCCGGATCGGCACCTTCGTGCTGCTGGGGGCCTGGCTGGTCCTGTTGATTGCCGCCCTGGCCGCCCGCCAGAGCCCCTGGTTTGTGGTGTGGGAGGGGCTGCTCATCGCCCTGGTGGCGGTGTGGCTGGAGGCGGTCCTGCCCCGGAGCCGGGCCAAGCGGGCCTTCCGGAAGGTGGAGGCCCAGTCCGGCGGGGACATGGAGCGGATCACCCGGTTCTACCCGGAGGGGCTGGAGGCCCAGTCCGGGGACCGGACCAAACAGGTCGACTATACGGATGTTGTAAAGGTCCTGCGCTCCCGGCGGCTGATGGTGCTGCTGTGCCGGGACAAGACCGGGATTCTGCTGGCGCTGGACGGCTTCACCCTGGGCTCGCCGGAGCGGGTCCAGGCCCTGATCCAGCTGGCCCAGGAAGAGGAAAAGGAGGAAAC
>CANRHF010000128.1 GCA_947630345.1 uncultured Oscillospiraceae bacterium
TTCTCCTCCGGCTCGTCGCCCTTCTTCTTTTTCTTCTTCTTGGTGTCGTCGCCGCTGAACGGGTAGATCTTCTTGATATTCTTGAGCGTTAATGTCGCCATATCGCATACCTCCTAGAAGTTAATCAAAGATGGAGCCCATTGCCGCCACATACAGGCTCTCGATGGTTACCGTTCCCTGGGCGGCCAGGTCGATGCCATGGGAATCGGGCTCCTCGGTATAGGCCCGAATACTGATGGCCTTGTAGTCGTTGAAGAAGCCCTCCACCAGGGACCGGTCGATGTAGATCTCCATGGTGAGCTTCCCGTCCTCCGTGGGCAGGGCCCCGGAGACGGCGCTGGCCTTGGCGCCCTCGCCCTTGTTCTCCGTGCGGCCGTTGATGGTCTGCCCGGCCACGTCGTAGCGGAAGGTGGTGCAGTCCCACTTGCCGCCCTGCTTCATGTTGATGGAGAACTCCTGGGCCTGGCTCACATCCACCGTCAGGCGGATGTAGAGCATATCCTCATCCACCGCCGCCAGGGCCGCGTTGGCCTGGTCCAGCGTGAGATCCGTTTCATCGATGAGGACGGATTCCTCCAGGGTGTGCAGGGCCTCGATGGGGGCCATTTTCAGGTCGCTGCCGTCGTCGGCCAGCCAGATCCGCCGGGCAAGCCCCACGGTGTGGGCCCAGCCGGAAGCGCCTTGCTCCGCCGCGCCCCGCTGATCCTGCATGATGCTGAACATATAGATGTCGCCGCTGACCGGGTCCACCAGGCAGCTGGGGCCGGTGAACACATTGGCGCCGTAGTCCAGCAGATGGGGCTCTCCCTGGAAGGCCTCGTCGGGGGTGAATTTGCCGGTTGCCAGGTCAAAATCGCCCAGCCAGTAGTAAACCTTGTTGTCCGCGATGCTGGCGGGAGCCGGGGAAATGGAGAAGAAATACTTGGTGATGGTCCCCGCCTCGTTGGAGACCGGCAGCAGGATGGGCAGCTCCCAGCTGGTGCCGTAGAGGGCGGACTGGTTCTCCATCTCGTACACCGGGCCCCGGTACTGCCAGTTCATTTCCACCTGGCCGTCCTTGAGCTCCAGAGTGTCCGTGGTGTAGAGGAGGGCTGTTCCGCCCTGGGAGGAGCTGCTGCCGGAGCAGATCAGCATGCACCAGGTGTCCCCTTCCTTCCAGATGGAGGGGTCCCGGAATTCGCCCGCTCGGCCCTGGCCGGGCTGCTGGATGATGGCCAGATCGTCGCAGATGACCCAGTCCGTCAGCTCCGGGTCGGAAAGGTCCGCCGGATAGGCCACGCCGATGTTCTGATTGGAGATCAGGCCCTCCACATTCCGGAAGCCGTCGTTGCCGGCGGTGAAGAACAGCAGGGGCACCCCGTTTTGATCCAAAGTGGCGCCGCCGGACCAGACTCCGTCGGGGACCACCGTGCCTTCGGTGGGGGTGATGGCCTCTTTAATGGGCTTCCAGTTGACCATGTCGGTGCTGACCATGTGGCCCCAGCAGATATTGCGCCAGTAGGAGCCGGTCATATTGGCCTGGTAGAACAGGTGGTACATCCCGTTGTAGTACACCGGGGCGTGAGGCTCGTTCATCCAGAATTGGTAGGGGCCGCCGTGGAACTGGGGCCGGGTGTAGTCGCCGGTGAGGATGTTCTGGAGCCAGATCTCCGAAAATTCAATCTCAGGCACGGTGACGCTTTCATAATACGCGCCGATCTCCTCGGTGGAGAGGGCGGCGGAGTAGATCTTCAGCTCGTCGATGTAGCCGCTGGCCACGTTCAGAAAGCCCGCCGTCAGCCGCTCCCCCTCCAGGTTCCGGCCCACGGTCAGGCCCTTGGCGGTGGCGCCCACGATCTCAGCGTCCACGGAGCGGGAGGCCACCAGCTCCCCGTTCAGGTAGAGGCACATCTCCCCGGCTTTAGAATCATAGGTGGCGGTGACCAGGTTCCACTGGTATTTTTGCAGGTTGTCCCCGTTGGACCAGACGGTGAGCCACTCGTCGCCGGTGCCCACCTGGAAGCTGAGACGGCCGAAGCGCTCATAGCCCAGCAGCACGCCCTTGCAGGCCTCCTTGTCGCACTGGCTGACGATGCCGGTGAGGCAGTCCGTGCCGTTGTCGGCGGCGCTGGGATCGTCCCATTCAAAGGTCCGGGGGGCGATCCAGACCTGAATGGTCAGGGCGGGGCCCTCCAGGGTCACGTCATTACGCTTGTAGGACAGGTAGGTGCTGCTGCCGTCTAACAGCAGGCAGCCGCCCTGGATGCCCGTCTTCCGCCACTGGGGGTCCTGGTTTTCCATATAGGCGGCATGGGCAAATTCATAGTTGAGATCGGTGTCGGGAAGGTGCCCGGAGCTGTCCTTCATGGTCAGGCCGCTGCCCTCGTCAAAGGACAGGTGGAGCAGCAGGTCCTTGCTGTGGCTGTCGCCGCTGCAGGCGGTGAGCAGCAGGCACAAAAGCAGCACCGGGACGATCCATTTGAATTTCATAGCGGCCTCCTTTGGGTGTGGCCTGCCGGGCGGAAATGCCCGGCAGGCGGGAAGATCATTGCTTCACGTTTTCCGCCAGCACCCAGGGGATCTGCGTCTCGGCGGCGGGAACGTCGGCGGTGGCGCCGTCCATGACGGTGTCGGCCTGGGCCGCGTAGTCGGGGGCGGTCTCGTAGTAGGTCACGACCTCGTCAAAGAAGGCGTGGGCCCAGCCCTCGGCCTGCTCGTCGGCCAGGACCAGGTAGAGCTCCTGGCCCACATAGTCGCTCAGGTCCATGACGTAGGTGGCCATGTCGGCCCAGGAGCCGCCTTGGGCGACGAAGGGGAAGTTGGCGTCGTTGAACCGGGTCTGCTTATAGTAGGCGATCTCGGTGCCGTCGGCGGTGTAGACATGGACCGCGGCGGCATGGCCGCCCATCCGGACGGAGATGAAGCCGGAGCCTGCCAGGGTGAAGATGGTGGACTGGACGGCCCAGGTGGCGCCCTCCTCCAGACCGTTGTTCCAGCCGTCCAGGTGATAGGAGCCGGCCTGGTTATAGGGCAGGCCCTCGCCCCAGTAGCTCTCGGCGCTGATGACGCCGGCAGCCTGGCCCTCCACCACGCTCCAGCCGTCGGTCAGGACGGTCCAGCCGGCCAGGTTGCCGGACTCGAAGCCGGGGTTGGCCACGCTGTTGTGATCCGCCATGGCCACTACGGTGAAGCTGGCCTCGGCGGTCTTGCCCTCGTAGGAGGCCTGGTAGGTCACCTGGTAGAAGCCGGGGACGCTCATGTCGAAGGCGTCGAAGCCCTCGGTACTCTCGGTCCCGTCATAGGTCACCTTGGTGACGGCGATATCCGTGACGGCCTCGCCGCCGAAGGAGGCGGCGGCGTCCGCCAGGTATGCGGTCAGATCCACGGCGCCGCAGTCCACCACCTGGTTGGAAGCGTAGGCGGTGAAGGCCAGGGAGTTCAGGGGCACGGGATAGGGATAATTATTATAGTAGTTCAGCAGGGAGGCCAGGTCGTCGTAGGAGGCGGAGGTGTAGGTCTCGTTCTGGATTTTCTCCAGCTGGGCCACTTCCAGCTCCGCCACCTGGTCGGCGGTGAGGGAGACCTGGAAATCGTCCACGTTGATGAAGGCGAAGCCGCCGCTGCTGCCGTCGTTGCAGTCCACGACCTTCAGGTAGACCACCTTGCCCACATAGTCCCGGGCGTCCATGTACACCCGCAGCAGGGTCAGGGCCAGGGCCGGGTCGGAGAAGTAGTCGTTGGTGACCTTGATAAGCTCCTCGTCCGTGGAGGCGTCGCACAGGGCAACATAGGAGCCGCCGTTGCCGGCGCCGATCATGAAGGAGATGTACCCGTCGCCGCCCAGGGTGAATTTGGTGGAGCGGATGGCGCCGGTGAGGCTCTCCATGACGGCGCCGTTGTTGTTGCCGTCCAGGTAGTACTCGCCCTCGCCGTAAACGGAGCGGTCGTCCCAGTAGTACTGGCTGGTGGAGGTCACATTGGCAACGGTCAGGGCCGTACCCTCCAGGATCTTCCAGCCGGTGAAATCGCCGGTCTCAAAGCCGGGATTCGCGATGGTGTTGGAGGTCTCGTCCTCCTCGAAGGGCTTCTCGCCGTAGTCGGCGATCTGCCGGTCGTGCTCGGCCTGGGCCGCCGCCACCTCCTCGTCGGAGGCGCAGACGTGGAAGGCGTCCACGTTCACATAGGAAAGGTCCGTGCCGTCGTCATTGTCGGTGATGACGATATAGATGCTCTTGCCGATATAGGCGGACAGGTCCACCACCTTGGTGATCAGATGCTCGGTGATGTACACGCCGTCGCAGTCGTCGTTGGTCACATGGGCCAGGGGCGTGTCGCCACCCACCTCGAAAAATTCCACATAGACCTTCTCGGTGTTCTTGCCGGCGCCCATTTTAAAGGTAATAAAACCGTTGCCGCCCAGCTTGAAGGGGTCGGAGGTCAGGGTGCCCCGCATGGGCGGGTTGCCGCCAGCGGTACCGGCAAAATAATAGTCGCCGGACTTTTCCATGGGCACGCCCTTGATCTTCTCCTCGTTGGTCACGCCCCGGAAGTTAAAGGCCGCGTCCTCCCGGGTCCAGCCCACCCACTTGTTGTCGCTCACTTCCTCGAAGTCGCCGTTGACGATGTCCTCCGCCACTTCGGGCTGGTCGTCCTGAGGACCGCAGGCAGCAAGAGAAAGGGCCATGCACAGTGCCAGCAGACCGCTGAGCAGCCGTTTGAAGGTGCTTTTCATAGTTGCTTTTTCCTCCTTGAATGGTTGAGTGAAATTGGTTTGCTTGGTGGTTTGTTCATAAAAATATCGTTTCACCATTTAAGGTGATTTTAGTATAAAATTTCTGCCGACTGTTGTCAAGAAGAAAATTATAAATCCTAGAAATTCCGCACATAGCCCAAAAATCAGGGCTTCAATTTGTATAACATTTCTCTCCTTGTCCGTGAAACGATATACGATAAGGGCCGCAAAATTCCCCCGGCGGCCGGAAAGACCGCCGGGGGAATCGGAAAAAGAAACCTTATTCCAGCTCCTCCAGGGAGGGCATGGCGGGGATTGCGCCATGGCGGCTGGTGGTGACGCTGGCGGCCCGGTTGGCAAAGGCCCCGATCTCCTCCAGCGCCGGTACCGTCAGCCCCTCCAGGTCGGGGAACCGGGCGATCTTGGAAAGGGCCGCGCCGAAGAAGGTGTCCCCGGCGCCGTTGGTGTCTCCCACCACGCACCGGACCCCCGGCACCTTGCCGGTCCGGCCCTGGAAGCGGTAGAAGGCCCCGTCAGGCCCCAGAGTCACGAAAATCAGCCGGACGCCCAGCTGCTCCAGGGCTGCGGTGCCCGCCTCCAGATCCTCCGTGCCCGTGAGCAGGGGCAGCTCCTCCTCGGAGACCTTCAAAATGTCCACCATGGGCAGGGGGGCCTTCATCCATTCCACAGCGGTGGCCCGGTCCGGCCAGAGGCTCTCCCGGTAGTTGGGGTCGTAGCTGATCAGGGCCCCGGCGGCCTTGCCCATTTTGGCG
>CANRHF010000129.1 GCA_947630345.1 uncultured Oscillospiraceae bacterium
ACATCTATCCCGGGGAGGGGTCCTGTGATTTCTTCGTCACCGGGGAGATCGCCCCCTATCTGCTGCAAAATCTCACCAGCGCCGGCAGGACCCGTCTCTCCCTGACCGCCGTTCCTCTGGCGGAGGTAAAGAGACCGGAGGATAAGGTGGCGGTTTTAAAAGATACCCTGGCTTCTCTCCGGCTGGACTGCGTGGTTTCCGCCGGGTTCCGGGTGAGCCGGACACTGGCGGCTTCCTACATCGCGGCGGGACGGGTGGCCGTGGACGGGATTCCCCGGGAAAACGGGGACAGGCCGGTGCCAGAGGGCGCCAAGGTCTCCGTCCGGGGCTTGGGAAAAATCCTGCTGGCCGAGGTCGGCGGGCAGACCAAAAAAGGACGCGTCAGCGTCACCATTCATCGGTATTTGTAAGGAGCAGTCTATGGAAATGCGGGAAGTGATCGCTCAAATCAACGCTCTGGCAAAAACGGCGAAGGAGCGGCCCCTGACGCCGGAGGAGACCGCCGCCCGGGACCGGCTGCGCCGAATTTATATTGATTCGGTCAAGGCCAATCTCACCGGGCAGCTGGACAATACCTATGTCCTCTACCCCGACGGCACCAAAAAGAAGCTGGAAAAGAAAAAGTAGAAAAGAATTGCTATTTTAACAGCAAAGCCCTGCCGAAAAGGCAGGGCTTTTACTCCTTAGAAGGCCACTGAAAACAACTGCCACCGGCAGGCATTTCATGCCTGCCGCCGCCTGTTCAGACCGTTCTGGAGCCCGGAAGGCCGAAGCTCACCGCGATGGCATTGTCCACCTGGGACATCTGCTTTTCATCCAACCGGCCCATATGTTCCCGGAGACGGCGCTTGTCGATGGTACGGATCTGCTCCAAAAGGATTACCGAGTCCTTGCTCAGACCCACGCTGCCCCCGGCGATATTGATATGGGTGGGCAGACGGGCCTTCCCCGTCTGACTGGTAATCGCCGCCGCAATGACTGTGGGAGAATGGCGGTTGCCGGTATCGTTCTGGACGATCAGAACCGGACGGGTACCGCCCTGCTCGCTGCCTACCACCGGGGACAAATCCGCATAGAAAATATCGCCGCGTTTGACCGTGCTGTCCATGTGCTTCACACTCCAAAGTTCATTGCCCGCGCTACCGGATTCTCCTATGTAACGCGGCTATACCTATTGTCCCACGCACAGAGGAAAAATATACGGTTTGATTGGGAAAACGCTGAACAAACGCCCCATTCCTTCCAGGCAAAGAGCGGGTCCAGAGTCTCCCACCGGCAATCCATCCTATGCTGGCCCCGGCGGAAAGCTACAAAAGCGTAAAGTTTTTGACCCGGAGCGACACGATCCGACGGCCCTGCCACACAATGTCCGCCTGGGTGGGCTGATCGGCACCATCGGTCAAAATATCCAGGGAAAGGGCGTCCTCCCGATAGCTGTCGTCAATGGACAGCCGCAGGCCCTCCCCCGAGGCCCCGCAGGAGGTCAGATACCCGCTCCGCAGGGTGGTCAGCAACAGCCAGGGGCCGCTCACCGGGCTGATCTGCCCGTCCGCCAGCAGATCGAAGGCCAGGGCCTTGTCCTGGAAGGTCAGCTCTCCGCCGGAGGCGGAGACCGTTCCCGTGATCCCCGCCAGGGTCTCGGGGGCGGTGACTGTGAAGGTCAGGTTCCCGTTTTCGTCGGCCTGGCAGCTCAGGGAAAAGCTGTGGCTCTTGTCCCCATAGTCGGCGATCACTTCGGCGTCAAAGGTACAGCCCGCCGCCGCCAGCAGCTTGGCCCGGAAGGTCATGGCCCGCTCCAGAGCCGAAGCTGTCTCCCCGCAGCCCGCGAGGAAGGTCAGCGTCAGCGCCAGAGCCAGAATGAGAAGTTTTCGGCCAAAAGCCCGATTCAATGCGCATCCCGCCTTATCGGAAAAGTCGCGGCAGGCAGGCGGCCATGTCCGTGGGGAGCAGGGCCACGCCCAGGTCCCGGGCGCACAGCTCCCCGGCGGCGCCATGGAGCCACACGGCGCAGGCCGCCCCATCCATGGGCGCCATACCCTGGGCCAGCAGGCTCGTCAGCATCCCCGCCAGAAGGTCCCCGGTGCCGCCCACCGCCATGCCGGGGTGACCGGTCGTGTTTACATAACACATATCCCCGTCGGTGGTCAGGGTGCGGCTGCCCTTCCGGACCAGGACGCAGCCCAGCTCCCGGGCCAGGCCCACGGTCTCCGCCTCCCGGTCCGGGCCGCCCCCGCCGCCCAGACGGGCAAATTCCCCGTCGTGGGGCGTCAGCACCGTGGGGCCTGTCCTTCCGCGCAGTATAGTTCTATGCCGCGCAAGCAAATTTATGCCATCGGCGTCTACAACAACGGAGCAGGAAGCCGCCCGCAGCACGCCCTCCAGCACCGCCAGGGTCCCCGGACTCTGCCCCAGACCCGGGCCGATCAGCACGGCGTCCGTTTTGGGTAGGTAGTCCAGAATAGCCGGCAGGGCCTCCTCGGACAGCATCCCGTCCCGGTCCGGAAGGGGAAAAATCACCGGCTCCGTCAGCTTTACCGCCTCGATGGCGTAGATGCTCTCCGGCACCCCCAGATAGACAAGCCCAATCCCGGTACGCAGGGCTCCCAGGGCCGCCAAGGCGGCGGCACCGGTGTACCCCCTGCTGCCGCAGAGCAGCAGAGCCCGGCCGCACATCCCCTTGTGGGCATCCACCGGGCGGCGGGGCAGACGGGAATAGACGTCCTCCCGGGTAAATTCCACGCTCATAGTAACCCCCCTTTTTCTAAAGAGTAGCACACCGCGCCGGGCAAAGTCAAGGGATTTGGGTTTTTTCAAATTTTAGCTTGCATTTTCTGTTTGAATATGGTAAAATCACCCCGATATGGACAGGCAGTGATTGGGCTGTCCGGCGCGATTGATGGGACGCAGCGAAAACGGGATGGTGGAAGCCGTTTTTCCAGGCGCGCCGGGCTTTCTCCCAGGAGCCGCGGCCTGAAGCAGCAGTAGGGCCAGCCGGGTGATCCCGTTATCGATCGGATGGCGTAGCAGCGCCGGAAAAGCGCGCCGAAAGGCGAATGCGGGTGGTACCGCGGAGGAGATCCTTCGTCCCGATGGGGGCGGAGGCGTATTTTTTGCCGCGGGGCAGCTTTTGTGATCAACCCAGGAGGTATGATAAAAATGAAGGAACAGCTAGAGAACATCAAACGTCAAGCCATGGAGGCCCTGGAAGCCGCCGGCTCCCCCGCCGTATTGGAGGAGCTGCGGGTGAAGCTGCTGGGGAAAAAGGGAGAGCTTACCAACGTCCTCAAGCAGATGGGGAAGCTCACCGCTCAGGAGCGGCCCGTGATGGGCCAGCTGGCCAACTCCGTCCGGGCCGAGATCGAGGCCAAGCTGGAGCAGCGCAAGGTCGATCTCCACGCCGCCGCCCTGGAGGAAAAGCTCCTCAAAGAGACGGTGGACGTGACCATTCCCGGCAAGGCCGTGGTCATGGGCAAGCAGCACCCCATGAACCAGGTATTGCAGCAGATCAAGGACGTGTTCGTGGGCATGGGTTACCAGGTGGTGGACGGCCCCGAGGTGGAGCTAGCGGACTACAACTTCACCCGGCTGAACATCGAGGAGGGCCACCCCTCCCGGGACCGGTCCGACACCTTCTACTTTACGGACGACGATTCCCTGCTGCTCAGGACCCAGACAAGCCCGGTGCAGATCCGGGTGATGGAAAACGCCAAGCCCCCCATCTGCATCATCGCCCCGGGCCGGGTATACCGGAAGGACGAGGCCGACGCCACTCACTCCCCCATGTTCCATCAGATCGAGGGGCTGGTGGTGGACAAGCACATCACCATGGGCGACTTGAAGGGCGCCCTGACCACCCTGATGAAGCAGCTCTACGGCCCGGACGCCGTGATGCGGTTCCGGCCCCATCACTTCCCCTTCACCGAGCCCAGCTGCGAAATGGATATGCAGTGCCACAAGTGCAAGGGCACCGGCGAGGTGGACGGCCAGGTCTGCTCCACCTGCCACGGGGAGGGCTGGATCGAGCTGCTGGGCGCCGGCATGGTGCATCCCAAGGTCCTGGAAAACTGCGGCATCGACCCGGAGGAGTACTCCGGCTTCGCTTTCGGCATGGGCCTGGAGCGGATGGCCATGCGCAGCACGAGGATCAATGATCTGCGGCTGATCTTCGACAACGATATCCGGTTCTTAAACCAGTTCTAAGGAGGGACAGAAGCATGAAGCTCAACAGAAAATGGATCAATGAGGAATTTGTGGACCTGTCCCAGGTCTCCGACAAGGATTTCTGCGAGACCATGACCATCTTCGGTCAGAAGGTGGAGACCTATGAGCGGCTGGACGCGGAAATTCAGAACGTGGTGGTGGGCCGGGTGCTTTCCCTGGTTCGGCACCCCAATTCCGACCATATGTGGATCTGCCAGGTGGACGTGGGCAAGGACGAGCCCATTCAGATCGTCACCGGGGCCCAGAATGTGAAGGAAAACGACCTGGTTCCCGTGGCGCTGCACAACTCCCGCCTCCCGGGCGGCATCCACATCACCAAGGGCAAGCTCCGGGGCGAGGTTTCCAACGGGATGCTCTGCTCCCTCAAGGAGCTGGGCCTGACCAAAAACGACTTCCCCTACGCCATTGAGGACGGCATCTGGATCCTCCAGGAGGACTGTTCCGTGGGGCAGGACATCAACACCGTCATGGGCAGCGACGACACCGTGGTGGAATTTGAGATCACCAACAACCGGCCGGACTGCTACTCCATCATCGGCCTGGCCCGGGAGGCCGCCGCGGCCTTCCACAAGCCCATGCGCCATCACGAGCCCCAGGTGAAGGGCAGCGGCGCCGGCAGCATCTTCGACCACCTGGACGTGGAGGTCCCCGCCTCCAACCTGTGCAACCGCTACACCGCCCGGATGGTGGCCAACGTGAGGATCGGCCCCTCCCCCAAGTGGCTGCGGCAGCGGCTCCGCGCCAACGGCGTCCGGCCCATTAACAATATCGTGGATATCACGAACTACGTGATGCTGGAGTACGGCCAGCCCATGCACGCCTTCGACTACCGCTATGTCTCCTCCGGCAAGATCATCGTCCGGGAGAGCGTGGAGGGGGAGACTTTGACCACCCTGGACGGCAATCTGCGGAAGCTCAGCCCCGGGATGCTGGTCATTGCGGACCAGGACAAGCCCATCGGCCTGGCCGGCATCATGGGCGGCGAAAACTCCGAGATCTTGGACGACACCACCACCGTGGTCTTTGAGTCCGCCAACTTTGACGGCACCTCCATCCGGCAGACCGCTCTGGCCCTGGGGATGCGCACCGAGTCCTCCGGCAAGTTTGAAAAGCACCTGGATCCCATGATGGCCCTGCCCGCCATTCAGCGGGCCTGCGAGCTGGTGG
>CANRHF010000130.1 GCA_947630345.1 uncultured Oscillospiraceae bacterium
CTATGCTCCTGTCAGGACGCCTAGAGCCAAACCCACTGCGCCGCACAGAACCATGACCAAAATGGGGTTCCACTTCAACCGGCGCAGGGCGGTCAGGGCCGCCGCGAACAATCCCACGCCCACCCAATCTACTGAAGATAGGGCCATGGCCTGGCCGTTAAAAACGACCTTGAGCAGGATGGTCAGCCCGGCGGAGGCGATCAGCGCCACCACGGCGGGCCGCAGGCTGGCCAGGACACTCTGCAATACCCGCAGGTTCTTGTACCTCCTGTAGACATAGGACAGCAGGGACACCAAAAAGAGGGACGGCGTGATACAGCCCAGGGTCGCGACTACCGCCCCACCGAATCCGGCGATCCGAAGGCCCACGAAGGTGGCGGCGTTCACCGCGATGGGGCCGGGGGTCATTTCGGCGATGGTGATCAGGTCCACAAACTCGTTTAGCGACAGCCAGGCGTACCCATCCACCACCTGGGCCTGGATGAGGGGCATGGCGGCGTAGCCGCCGCCGATGGAGAACAGGCCGATCTGCAAAAAGCTCCAAAAAAGCCGCAAATAGATCATTTTTCCGGCCCCTCCCGCTTCTTTTGCCCCATGGCCAGGCCGATGCCCACCAGGCCCGCCGCCAAGATGATGAAAATGACGTTGACGCTGAAGCAGAAGGTGGCGATAAAGGCGCCGGCCATGATGGCCAGATGGATGGGAGACTTGGTTTTCAGCTCCTTGGCCCCCAGACTCCACACCACGTCCAGAATGACCGCCGCGACCCCAGCCTGCATCCCCTTCAAAGTCAGGGCCACGTACCGATTGGAGGCGAAGGCCGCGTAGCCCAGGGAGATTACGGACAAAATCGCCACAGGCGGGATGACGGTGCCCAGGACCGCCGCGGCCATGCCGGCAAAGCCGGCCACATGATCGCCCACCAGGATGGCGGCGTTCACCGCGATGGCCCCGGGGGAGGACTGGGCCAGGGCGGTCATGTCCAGCATCTCCTGTTCGTCGATCCAGTGGAGCTCGTCCACAAACTTTCGCTTCATGAAGGTGATGATGACAAAGCCGCCCCCAAAGGTAAAGGCGCTGATGTACAGCATGGTGAAAAACAGTGTTGCCAACAGCCTGCATTTTTCGGGCAATTTCTTCATAGCGCGCAGCCTTCTTTCCGGGAAGCGGGTTTATTTTCCGTATGCCGCCACAACGGCCCCCATGGCGTCAAAGCGCTCCTCCATGTCCCGGACCAGCTTGAACTGGGTCCGGCAGCGGCGCAGATTCTGGTCCGGGTCGTGGATGCGGAAATAGCGGTCCCCCTCCAGGTAATCCGTCAGGAACCGGATGCCGCATTCCAGCGTCATCAGCCGGGCCCCCCAGGGCAGGTATTCCAGCTCCGCCGGGGTCAGGCTGCCGCCCGCTCCCTCCAAAAAGCCCCGGGTGTAGGCCTCGAACAGCTCCAGGTCAAAGGCCACCTTGGAAAGATCCGCCTCGTCCTCCGCGCAGTGGTTGGCGCCGAAGCGAATGGAGTCGCCGAAATCGTTGATGGCCAGGCCGGGCATGGTGGTGTCCAGGTCGATGACGCAGATCCCTTCCCCGGTCTTCCTGTCGATGAGGATATTGTTTAGCTTGGTATCGTTGTGGGTCACCCGGAGGGGGAGCTTGCCCGCTCGCTGGGCCTGAAGGGCCACGGAGCAGTCCGCCTTCCGGTCCAGAACGAATTGAATTTCTGCCCGGGCTTGGGCCGCCCGCCCCAGCGGGTCCGCCGCCAGAGCCGCCTCGAACTTGGCGAAGCGGGCCTCGGTGTTGTGAAAATCGGGAATGGTCTCGTGGAGGGTCTCGGCGGGATAGTCCGCCAGCAGATACTGAAAACGCCCGAAGGCCCGGGCCGACGCCTCAAACAGCGCCGGAGTGGCGGACTGGAAGCAGTCCGTGCCCTCCACAAAGGGCATCAGCCGCCAGAATTTCCCCGCAGAATCCCGGTAAAAGTTCTCTCCGGTCCTTGTGGGTACAATGCTAAGGGTCTCCCGCTGGGGGTCGCCGCCCATGGTCCGAATTTTCTTCCGCAGGAAGGAGGTGATACCGCAGAAATTCTCCATCAAGGCCTCCGGGTCAGGGAAGACCGCCGAGTTGATCCCCTGGAGGATGAAACGCACGCAGTCGCCTTCCTGCCCCTGGCAAAGGACGCAGTAGGTGTCGTTGATGTGCCCCTGGCCGTAGCGCACCGCCCCCAGCAACGTGGCGGGGAAGGGGTAGGCGTCCAGGACCGGCGCCAGGAAGGGCGCGTCTGGGGGAAGATAGGGCTTGCACATAAAATCCGCCTCCTAACGGAAGATCGTTCCGCCCGGCTATGGAAAGCCGGGCCATTTTTTGACTATTAAAGTAGAGCCTCCGGCGGTCAGCCCCGCCGGGCGCCGATCATGCGGGCCGCCTGGAGGAGCTGGTCCTCCCGTTTGGCGAAAAAGTACCGGTAGGCGGCGCAGAGGGCGGTTTTCCCCTGCCCCTCCGGAGAAGCGGCCCGTTTCCGGCGGCAGCCGTTCCGGCATAAGGGATAGTACCGGCAGGCCCGGCACGCCTCCGGCACCGGGCAGGACGCCTCCACGAACCTCCTGGCGGTTTGGCTCTGGGCCATATCCTCCAGGGAATCGGTTTGGACATTCCCCAGCCGCCACGGATCCAGGGCGTAAAAATCGCAGGGATATACCGCCCCGTCGCTCTCCACGGTGAAGCCCACGGAGCAGCGGCCCACCATATTGCAGGCCTCCGGCGGCAGACCCAGCAAAATGCCGATCCAGTTGTCCAGCTGGCGGACGCTGATGTAGCTTCCCCCCAGCAGGTCCCGAAACCACAGATCGAATACCCGAACCAGAAATTCGCCGTAGTCTTGGGGCGGCAGGCTGTAGCTTTGCCCGCCGGGGGGACTGTCCAGGGGGTCCAAACAGGGGATGAATTGGAGGCGGCGGAAGCCCCGGCCGGTGAAGAAGCGGTAGACCTGCTCCGGCTGCCGGGCGACCGGCCCTGTGACCACGCAGAGAATATTCAGTTCCACACCGGCCCGCCGCAAAAGCCCGGCGGCCCGCATCGCCCGCTGGAAGGTGCCCCGATTCTCCCCGTCCCGCCGATGGACGTCGTGGAGCCGGGCCGGGCCGTCCAGGGAAAGCCCGGTCAGGAACCGGTTCTCCGCCAAAAATGCCGCCCAGGTCTCGTCGATGGCCAGGCCGTTGGTTTGCAGGCTGTGATACACCCGCAAACCGGGCCTCAAGTATTTTTCCTCGAGCTTCAGGAAATCCCTGTAAAAATCCAGCCCCGCCAGGGTGGGCTCGCCGCCCTGAAACAGGAAGGTACAGCTGCCCTCGGCGGCGGACATGGCCGCCGCCACCGTCCACTCCAGCACCTCCGGGGACATCATGCCCCGGTTGGGAATTCTCCGGCGGGCGGCCTCGTCCCGGTAGAAGCAGTAGGCGCACCGCATCTGGCAGGCCGAGGAGGCGGGCTTGATCATCACCGTTAAATTCCGCATATCAGGCCTTCGACGGAATATCCGCCGGATGGATCCGCACCGCCTGGCGGTATTCCAGCGGCGTCTTTCCCACCAGCTTTTTAAAACGCTGGCTGAAATAGCTGGGGCTGGAAAAGCCGGTGATTGCGCTGATCTGGCTGACGGTATAGTCCGAATTTTCCAAAAGATGCTTGCTCTCCGCGATCCGGTGGGCCAACAGATAGCTGATGGGACTGCACCCGATCTCCTTATTAAAGGCATGGGCCAGGTAGTGCTTGCTCATGTGGGAGATCTCCGCCAGGGTGTCCAGGGTGATATCCTCCTGGAAATGCTCGTCCATGTACTGCTTGACCCGGGCGCACTCCAGGCTGCTCCTGGTCTCGTCCAGGACCAGGCTCCGCTGGGCAATGTGGCGGCGGAGCAGGACCAAAAAGACCCTGGCCAGGCCGGCGCATACCTCCAGATAGTTTTCCTGCCGCTCCTCGCACTCCCGGAGAATGGCCTCGGGATAGAACCGGTAGTCGTCCCCGGCGCTGCTCTGGAGACGGAAGAGCCGCTGTTCCGCGCCACCGGGGGCCTGAAATTGGACCCCCTCGATGCCCATCACGATGTATTCCAAAGGGTTACTGGCAAAGGACAGCTCCGTGTGCATGGTGTAGGGATTGACCACCACCAGATCGCCGGGGTGGAGGGGCAGGTCCTGAGACTCCATCCGGAAGAAGCCCTTCCCGTTCAACACATAGAAGATCTCGGCGCAGTAGTGGGAGTGGAGTAGGCTGTGCCAGTCGTTTTCGCATTTGCTGTGGGAGATGTAAAGGAGCCGGAAGTCCTGCCCCGCCTCCTGATAGTCGATGTCATAGCGCTGGATGCCCATGGAACGCCCCCTAATTTTGTGTAAATTCTTTACAAATATTGCTTTACCAAAAATCAGAATAAAAACCTGCCCTTGCGGAGCGCCACACTAATTTTAACAACAGCCTCGGGAAATGTCAAGGCATAATTGGAGGATGTGTGCCATGCGCCGCTTGAAAAGCAGGTTAAAATTACACAAAATGTCCATAAGGGCCCGCTTAAAATCTAATTTCTATGGATAACCTGCCGAAAATAGCAGGATATATAAAATATACAGCAACTTATCACATTGCCAATTGCCCGCGTGAAAGCTATAATCAAGTTAATTCCATGGCGAAAGACCCAGCCGTGGGAAAACAACATTTACACAATCTATTAAGGAGGAAATGAAATGAAGAAACTTTTCGCTCTGCTGTTGGCAGCGGTCATGGTCCTGGGCCTCGTGGCCTGCGGCCCCGCCGGCAATGACCAGACCGAGCCGCCCAAGTCCACTGAAAGTCAGACCCAGGCTCCCCCCAAAGGGACCGAGCCGCCTCAGACCAATGCCCCCGAGGGCAAGAAGTACGAGGGCGTGACCCTGAACTACTGGTCCATGTGGAACGCCGCCGAAGCCCAGGGCAAGGTCATTGCCGAGGCTGCGGCCGCCTTCGAGGAGGAGACCGGCGCCCACATCAACATCGAGTGGAAGGGCCGCGACATCAACACCCTGCTGTCCGCCGCCCTGGAATCCAAAGAGGACATTGACCTGTTTGACGAGGACTACACCCGTATCGGCCAGGTCTATGCGCCCTATACCGCCGACCTGACCGAGATGGCCGCCGCCGCCAACTACGACGCCGTCAGCTATCCTGTGTTCAACAACCAGTCCATCGCCTGGGCAGGCTACCTGAACAGCATCACCGAGCAGCCCAACATCGGCGGCGTGTTCTATGACCGGGACGCCTTCGCGGCCGCCGGCATCACTGCCGATCCCACCACCTGGGCCGAGTTCCTGGATGTCTGCCAGAAGCTGAAGGACAGCGGCG
>CANRHF010000131.1 GCA_947630345.1 uncultured Oscillospiraceae bacterium
CGCCCAGGACCATTCCCCTGGAGCCGGAGAAAATCAACGCCCTGCTGGGCACTGATATCCCCCAGGCGGACATGGAGCTATACCTGAACCGGCTGGAGATCCCTGTGGAAAACGGGATGATCCAGGTCCCCTCCTGGCGGCCGGACCTGGTCCTCACCGCCGACATTGCCGAAGAGGTGGGCCGCTCCTACGGCTACAACGAAATTCCTGTCACCTCCTTCTCCACCGCCACCCAGGGCGGTTACACCCCTATGATGCGCTTTGAAAATGCTGCCGGAAATCTGTGCCGGGCCCTGGGGTACAGCGAGATCATCACCTACTCCTTCGTCTCCCCCTCCATTTTCGACCAGATCCGGCTGCCCCAGGATTCCCCCCTGCGGAAGGCTCTGAAAATTCAGAACCCCCTGGGCGAGGACACCTCCATCATGCGGACCGTGGCCCTGCCCTCCATGCTGGACATCCTCTCCCGGAACAGCGCCTACCACAACAAGGCCGCCAAGCTCTACGAGCTTGCCAAGGTGTATCTGCCCAAGGAGGGCCAGGCGCTGCCCGAGGAACCCAAGCATCTGGTGCTGGGTACCTACGGCGCCGGCGAGACCTTCTTCACCCTCAAAGGAGAGCTGGAAGCGGTGTTCTCCGGCCTGCGGATGCCCAAGGCCGAGTACGAAGCCTGGACGGATCATCCCAGCTACCATCCCGGCCGCTGCGCCCGGGTGACCATCGGTGGTCAGGAAGTGGGCGTTTTGGGCCAGGTGCATCCCCTGGTGGCGAAAAACTACGGCATCGATACGGAAATTTATGCCGCCGAGATTGATTTCTCCGACCTGCTGCCCATGCGGCTTCCGGAGCCCACCTACACGCCGCTGCCCAAGTATCCCACCGTCAGCCGGGATCTGGCTCTGGTGTGCCAGGAGAGCGTCACCGTGGCCCAGGCGGAAAAGGTGATCACCCAGGCCGCCGGAAGGCTGCTGCGCAGTGTCAGCCTGTTTGACATCTACCGTGGCCCCGGCGTTCCCGCAGGCAAAAAGAGCATGGCCTTCTCCCTGGAGCTGCGGGCCGACGACCGGACCCTCACCGACGCCGACTCGGAGCAGGTGATGAATCAGGTCTTGACCGCCCTCAAAGAGCGGCTGGACGCCACGCTGCGTTAAAAACAGAAAAAAATACCGGTCAAGCCTTTACACCGGCGGTACTTTCGGCTATAATAGACCTCAGACGAGGAAGGAGGGTGCCCCATGACAGACAACAGCACCATTAAATTTACCGTTCCCAGCGATGAGAAGGAGAATATGCGCCGGACCCTGCGCAGCGTTTTCGACGCTCTCAGCGAGAAGGGCTACAACCCCATCAATCAGATCGTGGGGTACCTGCTCACCGAAGATCCCACCTATATCACCAATTACAACAACGCCCGCAGCATGATCTGCAAGCTGGACCGGGACGAGCTGCTCCAGGAGCTGGTACAGCGGTATCTATTTGAAAAGTCTTGATCATTTGGGGGGCCCGCCCCGGGCTACCCAACCATTTTCTGCAAGGAGGTTTCTATGGCGGAAGAAAACAGCGTTCTGATGTACAAGGGCCATCCGCTGATGCGGAAGGGCAATCTGATCTACTACGGCTCCATGGCGGACAGCCATATCGTCATGCTCCAGGTGCTGGAGTCCAAGACGGTCAACGACACCGAGATCGCCACCCGGGTCTCTGTTCAGCTCCAGCTCACCGACCCCGCCGCCCGGAGCCGGGACCGGATCGTGAAAAAGAGCGAAAAGGACGGGCTCTACACCGCCCTGGACTTGGGCAGCGTATGGCTGGAGCGGGCCTTGGCCGGAAAATAAAATGGAAAAGCTGCGATACTATCTGCACATTCTAAAGGGCGTTCGGCTGTCCAAGTTTTTTGACGTGATCCGCCGGGCCCACGAAAAATGTGGAAAAAGTAAGGTCTTTCTCTTTTTCGACATTCTCAACTGCGCCGCCCGGTATGGAGCGGGGTACTATGACTACCTGATCTTTGGCTTCTACGACATGAATGCCGCCCAGCGGAAGACCTATGTCACCCGGCTGTGGAATAAAAAGCTGGTGACCATCTGCAACGATCCCCAGTATACCCACATTTTCGACAAAAAGAATGAGTTCTACGCCCGGTTCGCCCCCTACCTGGGCCGAGAATACCTGGACATGACCACCGCCAGCGAGGAGGAATTTGTCGCCTTCGCCCGGCGGTTTCCGGTGCTTTTTGCCAAGCCCCAAGTGGGCGAGAGCGGCAAGGGCATCGAAAAGCTGAAGACCGGAGATTTTGAAAGTCTCTCCCAAATGTACGCCTATGTGAAGGAGAAGGGCTTTGGCACCGTGGAAGAGGAGCTGAAGCAGCACGAGGCGCTGTCCAAGCTGTACCCTCTGTCCATCAACTCCCTGCGGATCGTAACCTTGGTGGCCCAGGGGGAGGCTCACTGTGTCTACCAGGTGGTGAAGATGGGCAACCGCGGCAAATTCGTGGACAACATGGAAAACGACGGCCTGTGCTGCCCCCTGGACCCGGAGACCGGGAAGATCGTGGGCGTGGCCCACACCTCCAAGCTCATCAATTACGACACCCATCCCTACACCGGCGTGCCCCTGCTGGGCTACCAGGTGCCCTATGTGAAGGAGGCCATCGAGCTGTGCTTGAAGGCCGCCATGGAGATCCCGGAATTTCGGTATATCGGCTGGGACGTGTGCGTTACCCCCACCGGCCCCGCCATCATCGAGGGCAACGACTACCCCGGCTACGATTTCTGGCAGCTTCCCGAGCATACCCCCGACAAAATTGGCCTGCTCCCCTACTACCAGAAAATGATTCCGGAGCTGAAATAAATGCCGGGCCCCCGCTTCCCTCGGGGGCCCAATGATCAGGAGGCGCTATGAAAATCTTAGTAACAGGCTTTGAGCCCTTCGGCGGAGACAGGAAAAACGTCTCCTGGGAGGCGGTAGAGCGGCTGCCCGCCGTCATAGAAGGGGCGGAAATCATCACCGCCTGTCTGCCGGTGTCCTATGACCGGGTGGAGCCGGAGCTGTGGGCGCTGGCGGAGCGGTTTTCGCCCGACGCGGTGCTTTGCGTGGGCTTGGCCGGGAACCGGGACTGCCTGACCCCGGAACAAACCGCCGTCAATCTCATGGCGTCGAAAATCCCAGACAACGACGGCGTGCAATATCAGGGCCAAAAGATCCAGCCAGCGGGGCCGGAATACCGCACCTCTGCCCTGCCGGCGGCGGAAATTGCCCAGGCCATGGCAACCGCCGGAATCCCTGCCAAGGTCAGTCCGTCCGCCGGGACCTTTGTGTGCAACCGGGTAATGTACGGCCTGCTGGAGGGCATCGCCGCCGGAAAAGGGCCGAAAACCGGCGGCTTTCTCCACGTTCCCAGAGAAGAGGCCGTGCCGCTGGAAAAGATTTGCCAGGGGCTGGAAATCGAGATCCGGGAAATCGTATGGAACCTGAAATAGGGTCTTTAAACGGCTTTTGGTTTACATAATACCGTTTATTTTTTGGTAAGCGGCGCATACTAGGGAAAAACATCAAGGAAGGTATGCGCATGGGAACTTACAAACGGGGGCGGCAGAGCTTTATACCGGCCCAGCCGCCGGTGATCGCCGCCTGGGCCAGCGTGGCGGGGAAAAAGGAAAGCGAAGGGCCCCTGGCGGAGTGCTTCGATGTGACGGAGCAGGACTCCTACTTTGGCCAGAAGACCTGGGAACAGGCGGAAAAGCGGATGCAGCAGCTGGCTCTGGAAACCCTGGCGAAAAAGGCCGGGCTGGACGAAAACGGCTTCGATCTGGTGTTTTCCGGGGACCTGCTGAATCAGTGCATCGGCTCCTCCTTCAGCCTGCGGAACACCGGCATTCCCCATCTGGGGCTGTACGGGGCCTGTTCCACCATGGCGGAGAGCCTGCTTCTGTCGGCCATGGCGGTGAGCGGCGGTTTTTTTGACCGGGTGGTGGCCATGACCTCCTCCCACTTCGCTTCCTCGGAGCGGCAATACCGCTTTCCCCTGGGCTACGGCGGGCAGCGGACCCCCACCGCCCAATGGACCGTCACCGGCTCCGGGGCCGCGCTGGTCGTACCTCAGGGGAACGGGCCAAGAATCGAGGCCTGCACCGTGGGCACCGTCCAGGATCTGGGAATCAAGGACGCCAACAATATGGGGGCCGCCATGGCGCCCGCCGCGCTGGACACCATCTGCGCCCATTTTCAGGACACCCAGACCTCGCCGGCGGACTTCGATCTCATCGTCACCGGCGACCTGGGGCAGCTGGGAAAGGACCTGCTGCTCCGGCTGGCGGAGGAACGGGGCGTCCAGCTGGGAGGCAAAATCGCGGACTGCGGCTGCATGGTCTTTGACAACACGAAGCAGGACGTCCATGCAGGCGGCTCCGGCTGCGGATGCAGCGCCATTACTCTCTGCGGCCGTCTGCTGGGAGAACTGAACAGCGGAAAGCTGAAGAAGATCCTGTTCTGCGGCACCGGGGCGCTGCTCTCCCCCACCTCCACCCAGCAGGGTCTGCCCATTCCGGGCGTGTGCCACGCCGTCGCCATCAGCGGAAGGAGTAATTGATATGGATTATTTGAAAGCGTTTTTAGTTGGAGGACTGCTGTGCGTCATCGGCCAGATCCTGATCGACAAGACCAAGCTGACCCCCGCCCGCATTTTGGTCAGCTATGTGGTCGCGGGCGTATTCCTGGGCGCCGTGGGACTGTACCAGCCCCTGGTGGACTGGGCTGGGGCGGGAGCCACGGTGCCCCTGACGGGCTTTGGCTACAATCTGGCGAAGGGCGTCAAGGAGGCCGTCACCCAGGACGGATTTTTGGGGACCCTCACCGGTGGGCTCAAGGCCACCGCCGGCGGGATCACCGCCGCCGTGGCGGCGGGACTGCTGGCCAGTCTTTTTTTCAAAGCAAAGGATAAATCCTGAGTTTTGGGGCAAACTTCCCCTAGCGGCCCAGCCGTAAAAACCATATTTTGGAGGATCATCACATGAATAGCAACCAGAATCAGAGCAAGAACCAGAACCAGAATCAGAATCAGAACCAGAACAGCCAGAACCAGAGCCAGAATCAGAACAGCCAGAACCAGAACCAGAATCAGAGCAGCCAGAGCCGGAACAGCCGGTAACAAACCGCTGCCCCGCCGGATCCCGGCGGGGCAGACATTTTCAGGGCCGCGCTAAAAACGCGCGGTTTTTTCCTTTGTTCTACGCCACCTGATAGCCAAATAGGCCGCTTTCCATGGTACATCCTTTACAGCGCCACCGCCTGATCCAAGTGGAAGAAATAGAGGTACTTCCCCTTCACCCGGCGCTCGAAGATCCGCTCCAGGGCCGAGGC
>CANRHF010000132.1 GCA_947630345.1 uncultured Oscillospiraceae bacterium
GCCTTCGATCCCATCGAAATCGGGGGGCGCCAACACATGGCGGTTGGTGACGAAATTCGCGGTGGGCTTCCCAACGTCGCCGACGCCGAAGCCGGTGCCTAGGGAGCCGCCGATGTAGTAATCGTCGAGGTACAGATCGGTCTCCTGGGTGTTCGGATTCACCCGATAAACGTCAATATAAAACATGACTAGGATGCGGGCG
The DNA here is from genome assembly GCA_947630345.1 of uncultured Oscillospiraceae bacterium. Classification (GTDB taxonomy): domain Bacteria; phylum Bacillota; class Clostridia; order Oscillospirales; family Oscillospiraceae; genus Faecousia. Next base: position 203 of record CANRHF010000132.1, read on the forward strand.
ACGCCGTTTCTGGACTCGGCGGCAACGTTGGACTTCTGGCAGCCGCAGAAGAGCGCGGCGAGCAGACATACCGCGAGGATCAGGCTAATCATTCTTTTTTTCATGAATAATACCCTCCGTTCGTTCTCTTTTCTTTCTTTTTACGGGATGTCCACCCATACGGCGGAAGCGGTGTTATTGTCGTTGTCCGCGGGTACCCGGGCAAGGAGCCGGGCCCGCATTTTATCCAGCCAATCCCGGGGATCGGCGGCGGCGTTCAGATCCGCCGCCATCTCCGGCTCATTGACGTACTCCCAAAAGCCGTCGGTACACAGCAGGAAGGCGTGGGCGCCGGGGGCGAGGACCTCGGCCTTGGACTCCACGGTGGGCATACCCTCCTGCCCCAGGGCCCGGAGCACCCGGTTCCGATCCTCGTGGAACCGGATCTGGTCCACGGTGATCTCCCCCATGAACACGGCGATCTGAGAAACGCTGTGGTCCCGGGTCTGGAAGACCAGCTTTCCGTTGTAGAAGTGGTAGAGCCGGGAATCGCCCACATGACCCCAGGCCGCCAGATTTCCGTCCAGCTCCAGGGCGACGATGGTGCTTTTCATGGCGCAGGCGGGGGTCTGAATGGCGACGATATCGTCATGGGCGATGCGGAACAGGCCCTTGATCTGCCCGGGGTCCGCGCGCCCGTCCCAGTTTTCGCAAACGGCCTTTACCGCCGCGGCGGAGGCCAATTCTCCGCCGCCGTGACCGCCCAGGCCGTCCGCCACCACGGTACACAGCTGTTCCGTTCCCAAGCGAACCTCCCGGGCGGAATCCTCGTTCCGGGGGCGGCCGCCGATGTTGGTATAGCTTGCGGTTTGCAGCATAGTTTCCTCCTTTTGCGGCGATCTTTAGAAGGCCAGGATCACCGCCGTGTAATTGTCCTGATTGGAGTAGTGCTTGCTCTGAATGGCCTGATCCAGTTTCTCGGCGATCTGACCGGCAGTGCCGGTGACGCAGCCGGTCAGCTCCTCGATGGGCAGGGCGTTGTACACGCCGTCGCTCATCAGCAGGAACCGGTCCCCATCCCGGATGGGGATGCCCTGGTCCGGCATATCCACATATTTCAGCGGTCCCATGCCCAGGAAGCTGGTCAGCCCCCCGGCCTTGGGATGGGTCCAGGCGGCGTGGGGGTCGGTGCCCTGATTGACGGAGCGCACCTGCAGATCGTGGCGGTAGACGTGCTCCCGGTTGAGCTGGAGCAGCGCCCCGTCCCGGTACAGGTAGATGTGGCTGTCGCCCACGGACAGGCAGTAGAAGGTCCGGTCCCGCACCAACCCTGCCAGCAGCGTGGTGCCGCTCTTATTGTATTCGCTGGGGGTGAGCAGGGTATTCACCGCCTGGGTAGCCTGGGCCAGCAGGGCCAGCAGCTGCTCCTGAGGCGGCAGGGCGCTGGTGTCCAGGAAGCCGTTTATCATGGCCGTCACGGCGGCCTGGCTGACCTTGTCTCCGTCGCTCAGGCCGCCCATGCCGTCGGCCACCACCGCCAGCATACCGCAGCTGGGGAATACCTCCTTCGGCGTAACGGAGAAGCAGTCCTGCTGGCTGGAGCGGGCGCCCTGCTGATGGAGCTTGCCCACCTGGGGGCATCCGGCGGGCAGGGGCGCCTGGTCGCCGGAGAGGACCTCCGGGCTGCGGCCCGATCCGTTCTGCTCGGTCCTGGGAATGGGCCCGGGCCGGCGAGAGGACCTGCCGCTTCCGGCTTTGTTTCGGCAGGAGCGCAGCACCAGGGCCACGATCAGCCCGATTACCGCGGCGGACAGCAGTATGGTGGCCGTGATCCAGCCCCAGGGGATGGCCGGGCCGGTCTCCGAGTCCGTGGGGACGGTGGTCCCGGCGGCTCCGGTGGTTTGATTCTCCGCGGCGGCCTCCGTGGTCCCAGGAATCGAAAAGTCAAAGGTCGGCAGGGGGCTGCTGCCGGTGGGCGCCTCCTGGGGCTGCTCGGTGGGCGTCTGGCCCTCCGTCGCGCCGTCAGTCGCGCTGTCGGTCGCGTCTGTGGCGGCGTCGGTGGCGGCAGTGGTCACGTTGTCCTCCGGCGCGGTAGTCTCCTGCTGCTCCGGCGCGGAGAGGTGAAGGATCTCAAAGACGTTTTCCATAAATCAGTTCTCCTGACCCCAGGTAAATTTTTCACCGCACAGGCCCAGAAACAGCAGCTTGGTGGTGCCGATGGTGATCACATCGTAGTCCTTTAGATGGACGGCGTTGAACACCGGCTCGCCGTTGATTTCGATAATGTTCCGGCCCTCGGCAGGCCCGGCGTAGAACATCCGGTTCTTGTGGTAGTAGGCGACACTGGCGTGTTTCTCCCGGGAGATCTGATTGTCGCCCTGGATGTGGATGTCGCCGGTCTCTCTGCCAATGTAGTTGTACCCGGCGTGGAGCCGGAAGTCGGTGCCCCGGCAGGGGCCCTCGATGCACACCAGCCAGCCGACCACCGGGTCCACCTGGCTGGGGCCGGCCAGATCGTCACTGGCCAGAACGGTGGGGGAGCTGAAGGGGTTGACCCCGCCGCTGCCCCAGTTGCCGGCGGGCTGGGTGACGCCGCCGGAGCCGCTGCCGGCGTTGATGGGCGCTTCCGTAGGGGGGAAGCTGCCGGGCGTGGGCTTGGGGGCCTCGGTGGGGGGAAAGGAGCCGTAGCCGGTGGGGGCCTCGGTGGGGGTGAAGGAGCCATAGCCGGTGGGAGCTTCCGTGGGGGTAAAGCTGCCCTGGACGCCCTGGCTGGCGCAGATGGGGCAGGAGGGGTGGACGGCGGCGTTGTAGTAGTGTCCCTTGGGGCAGAGGACCAGATTGTTCTTGATTTCCATTTATATTCCTCCAAATAAAAATTTTTTACATATTGATCAGCTGGAAGGTGTTCCGCCGGGTGCCCAGGTAAAACTTGTCGCCCACCCGGATGGGAACAGGGTAGTTGGGGGGCAGCTTCCGGCCGTCGGCCAGGAAGGAGCCGTAGCTGGAGCCCAGGTCCACCAGGGTGGCCTGGCCCTGGCACCACCGCAAGGAGCAGTGGTGGCGGCTGATGCCCGGGGTGTTGGCGCTGTACTGCACCGCGCAGTCGTAATCCCGGCCGATGATCAGCCCGCCGCTGCCGACGCTGTACACCTGGCCCTTCAGGGGTCCGGACAGGCAGGCGATGCCCAGGCGCTGGGTATAGTTGAACTCGTAGTCGATGGGACCGCTGAGGGGTGCCGCCATGGTGGGGGTCTTGCTGGGGAACAATGGCGCGCAGTCACTGCCGGAGACCAGCACGGCGATCACGAATCCAATGGTCACCGCGATGGCCAGCCACACGATGATGGCGCCTCCCACCGCGCAGCACAGCAGCGCCAGCAGCGCCAGATTGGGTTTGCCCTGGGCACGGCCCAGGAAGAAGGGGATCAGCCCCAGCAGAGCGCCGATCATCCCGCCCAGGATGGCGGAATAGAGGATGTTCAGCATAGTTCGGCTCCTTTCTTCAAATGGGAAGGGGGGTTACTCTTTACATACCCCATTATAGCACCGCCGCCCACCCCCGCCGTCAGACTGCTTTCAACAAAATCACCGCCGGGTGGGACCGAAATCCAACTTCCTACCTTTTTGTTTCGGTGCATTCCTCATCGTGAATGCTCCCTCGGCCCCTTCCGGGGGACCTACTTTCTTGCTCCTGCAAGAAAGTAGGCAAAGAACAGGCTTAAGGGGGCGCTAGGAGCCAACGCGCCCCCCTTAAGAATCCCCCCGCCGCTCCCCAGTAATGCCAAGCTGCGGAGAATATTTGTGGGCTTACGACTTTTAATGTAGATATGCAAAGTTTTAAGTGCAGTGTACCAGGCGGTGCGGTGAAAGTTGCATTAGCGAAAGAAGGTATTGCAACAAAACAGAAGTAGAAGACTTCCTAAACTTCTTCTGCACCGATTAAGAAACTCCGCTAGTACAATCTACCAATCAGCGCTTGGCAGAATTTGGAACGCTGCACAAAAGGTTTCGCAAATTTACGGTAGACGAGCCGTAGGCCGCCACCGAATTCCCCCCAGCGCCTCCGGCGAGGCGGCGGGGGGTCCTTAGGGGGGCGCCTTTGCTCGAAGCGCCCCCTAAGCCGACTTCTTTGCCCACTTTCTTGCTCGGCGGCAAGAAAGTGGGTCCCCCGGAAGGGGTCGGGGGAGCACTTCCGACGGAGGAAGCACTGAAACAAAAAGGTAGGCAAGAGATTTTTTCCTGCCCAAAATAGGTGTTGACAAATGTAAACAACCGTGCTATGATGATTCCATCACAAAAGAGAAGGAGGATGCGGATGGAACCGAAAAATAACCTGACTCACGCGGAGTGGAGCGTGATGGAGGCCCTCTGGGCCCATCCCGGCGCCTCCGGCCGGGACGTTACCGATGCTCTCCACGCCTCCGCCGGCTATCACCGCAGTACGACGCTGACCCTGCTCCGCCGTCTGGAGGAGAAGGGCGCGGTCCGTTCCGAGACCCAGGAGGGCCGCAAGGTGTTCTATGCCCAGATCCCTCGGGAGGACGCGGCGCTGCGGGAGGCGGAGGATGTGCTGAGCCGGGCGTACCGGGGCAGCGTGAGCCTGCTGGTCAGCGCCCTGACCCGGAAGCAGACCCTGCCACCGGAGGAGCTCCAGCAGCTGCGGCAGATGCTGGCGCAAATGGAGGGAGGGGAAGACCATGATTGAGTGGATCCTTTCCTCTTCGGTGCTGATTTTGATTGTGGCGGGGCTGCGGCTGTTCAAGACCCGGCTTCCCGCCCGGGTGCGGTACGCCCTTTGGGCGCTGGTGCTGGTGCGGCTGCTGGTGCCGGTGAGCGTGGGCAGCCTGGCCTTCAGCGTGGGCTCCGTGGTGCGGGAAGCGGAGCGGATCCAGCCGGTGCAGCGGATCGTGGAAGCGGCCCGGCAGCCCCTGGTCCAGTCCCCGGCGGACAGCCCGGCGGGGGGCCTTCCCGCTGGCCCCTCCGGCGTGCCCGGCCCTTCGGATTCGCCGGTTACGCCCCCGGCGGAGAATCTTCCCGCCCCCTCCGGCGCGCCGGAGTCTTCCTCGGAGACGACGGAAGACGCCCCGGCGCCTCGGGAGCTGACCCTGGCGGGGCTGCTTGGAACTCTATGGGCCGCCGGCGGCGTGGTCACAGGGGGCTAC
>CANRHF010000133.1 GCA_947630345.1 uncultured Oscillospiraceae bacterium
CTTCGGTCGCGGTGGTCAGCCCCTTGGCGTCAAAGATAAACTGTACCCTCACTTCGCCCTCTGCCGCTTCGGGGGTAAAGGTGGCTTCCGAGCGGATTTCCTTGCCGTCTACCGTGAAGGGTTTGCCGGTGGCTTTGTTCATCAGAATACCGCTGACCGTGTATTCCTTGCCCGGAGTAAGGTTCTTGTAGGATACCACATCCTCAATGGTGATCTCGCCCTTGGCCTCAACTTCCTTCTTCCCTTCCGCTGTTGCCTGGGTCCCGATCTCCGGCACATGGAGGGTCACGGTCTGTCCCTCGTCCTCGATATCCGCGTGAACGGCCAACGCCAAGCCATCTTTATACAGGCTCTCAAACACGACAATGTCCGTGTCCGCCTTGATATACTTGGAATCAAAGGTGAAGGTTACAACTACGCTTCCGCTTGCGGCTTCGGGGATAAATGTGACCTCCGAGCGGATTTCCTCGCCGTTCACGAGCAAGGGTTCGCCGGTGACTTTGTCCATCAGGACGCCCTCCAGCCCGTACTCCTTACCGGGAATAAGATGCTTGTATACGACCACGTCCTCCAGCGTAAACACCTCGGTGGCGCCCAAATCCTTTTCGCCGCCCACTGTGGCGGTCGTGCCGATTTCCGGAACGCGGTCGTTGACGGCGGTGATCTCGATGATCTGGCCGTCCCCATCTACCTGAACAGGATAGGGATCTCCGTTCGGCAGGAAGCCTTCAGCGGGCTTCAGTTCTACGATCTGCCAGTTCCCGAAGGGGACGTTTTCAAAGGTAAATCCACCATCCTCTCCGGATTCGGCGATCAGAATAGCGGTGTCCTCTGTAAACTCGGTTTCATCGCCGCGGAACAGCCCGAAGACGGCTCCGGCAATGGTAGCCTCGGTTTCCCGGTCGATTTTCAGCCCGTGAACTGTCCCATAGAGCAGATCATTTTCAATGGGATTCCCATTGTTTACGGATATACTGACCGTTGCCACTTCCTGACCCGCGTATTCAAAAACCACAGGGTACTGTGCGTCGGAGAGGATATAGTGGCTGTCCGTTGCAATTTCCTTGATATACAGCTTCGCTCCCACGGGAAGATCCGTGCGGAACATGGCGGAGCCGTTTTCGTCGCAGTTTACAAACTCAATGAGCCCGTCCTTCGGAATTACCGTTCCGTCCGCGGCGGTCAATTCCTCGGCAGCGAACAGCCCGAACTGCGCCGAGAGGATTTCGCCGTTTTCACCGATGCCGAAGGTTTCGTCCTTCTCCATGACTTTAGAGAGGGCAAGCTGTACGCGCTGACGGTCGTTGTAGAAGGAGGCAGCAGTCTCGGTTATCTCTACCTCTTGATCGGCATAGGTCAGCTCCACGGATACAGAATCGGGGTTCAACGTCATGCCGTAGGGAGCGGTGATTTCACGAATTTCGTATTTCCCGAGATAGAGCGGTCCTGTTTTGCCGCTGCCCGTTTCGTCTGTGGTAACGGTGGCCACCACCTCGCCGGCGGAGTAGCGAAGCGTCCCGTCCAGCGTGTAGACGTCCTCGACGGCGGTGATCTCATAGACCGCGCCGGGAAGCCCCCGCGCCTCATAGACAGGCTGATACACACCGTCCGATTCTGCAACGGACGCGAACACCTCGCCGGTCTTGCTCACCTTGATAACGCCTTTCTGCGCCATGTTTTCCTTGACGACCTCGACCACCACGACGGCATTTTCCTTGGTGGAATGATCCTGTGTGATGTCAAAATACACGGGATCGCTGTCGAGAACATATCCGTATGGGGCGGCCACTTCCACAAGAGAATAACCGGTACCGTACTCTAACGGTTCCGCGGTGATTAGGAAACCCTCGGCGGTAGTGTAGAAGATGTCAACGGTTGCGATTTCCGGGTAAGTGGAGGTCTGCGTCACGAGAGAGCCGTCCGGACGGTAGATTTGAAATCCTGCGCCAGCATACGGGATGGGCTTGCCGGTTTCGGCGTCCACCTTGAAAACTTTCAAATAGCTTTCAAAGGCGGAATTGTTGATGAGATAGCGATAAACCCCTCCTTCCTCACTGATGAACACGTCAAAGTCCGCCATCAGCTCGCGGCCATCCCAGCCGGAGGTCTGATGGACCGTGTAAACGCCGTAGGGCAGATCTTTGGTCTGAGCAAAGCCGTTTTCGTCACAGGTCAGCATGTCGCGCTCGGTTTCCTTTGCGGCGTCATAGTTGCCCGCGGATTTCAGGAACACCTCAAAGGACGCGCCGGTTTCCGGGGTTTCGATCTGCGTCTCGCCGTTATCGGTGTGCTTGATGATGGCGATATTGCCCTTGATGACCTGCTCATTTACGGCAAGCTCCGTGCTGTTGTACTCCACCGTATAGAGCTTGGCCTCCGCGCCCACAGGGTGGCTGGTTTCATCCAGCAGATAGCCCTCGGACGGGGTGATCTCGCGGATGCTCCAGTTGTCGCCGCAGACGTAATATTTCGTGGTGAAGCTGCCGGAGGCGTCCGTGGTATAGGTGTCGATCAGGTCCTCACCGTTATACACGCCATAGACCGCGCCGGCAAGAGAGGCGTCACCCTGGGCGGCGCCGGTTTCGGCGTCGGACTTGGTAACGGTGGCGTTCCATTTCTTCAGGCGGTTATCAAAGGATTTCTGTGTGACCTTGTTCCACTCGACAGCGGCGGTCTGATTGTCCGGCGCCACATAACAGATTGCCGTGTCCACTTCTTCGAGGGTGTAGCCGGAGCCGATCAGCACGTCGTTAAAATAGGCTTTGCCGGCGCCGTCCGTCACGGCGTACTCATCCACGGCAATGCCAGAAGACGAGGTGCCGGAAAGGTGGAATTTGATCCCCTCGGTCAAACCGTCCTCGGCTGTCTTGGTGACGACGAGATCGCCACGCTTCAAAGTGTTGTTAAAGGTAACGGTGGCAGTTTGACCGGCGGCGACCGTCACTTCACGACTTTCCAGCGGCTCATAAAGATCTGTCGCAAGCTCTGTCACCGTGTAAACGCCGGGTTTGAGATTGTCGATCTGGACCTCGCCGCCTGCTCCCGTGGTAACGGTCTTGTCGATTCCATTGCCCTGGATGCGGAACGTGATTCCCTCGACCTTGCCATCCTCGCTGGTCTTGACGATCTTGGCGCCGCCGTAGCTGACTTTGAGGTTCACATACCCTTTGACAGGGTCAGAGACCGCCTGCGCGTAGGTGATCAGATCCTGCAAAGATCCATCCGGCCCGTAAACACCGTCGGACCAGGTAATGACTCCTTTGCGCATGGAATTGTTCTTACTCGCCGTGATCGAAATGGTTCCGCTGGGCGCGGTCGGAGAGGTCACAATCAGCTTGTTCCCGTCCACATTGAATTTAAGGCCCGCGAAGTCGGAGGTAAATTCGTAATTCCGGAGGACATTGTTGCTGTCCGTCAGGGTCGCCGTATACTGAGCGCCATCCCAAGCGAGCTCGAAAGTCTGCGCCTTGCCGGAACTTCTGGACAAAAAGCTGGGTAGCTTGGAATGGGTCTGAACGCTTGACGCAATGCTATTGTAATAGCTCAAAATCTTGGAACGCAGCGGATGGGTGGCGCTGATCGTATCGAGAATCGCGTCATAGCTTCCGGTGGATACATGGTTGAAGTCCTCGTCGCGCTCGCCCACCACCGTTTCCCAAATCAGGATCTGCGTGGCGGTCGCGTGTGCCAGCATGTCTCCGCCCTCGGCTTGAGAAAGCCAGTTTTCAGATATTGCCCCGGTGTAGCCATACTGGAGAATCCTCCCGATAAAGGTTTTGATATCATACGGGGCGATGGTTTTGTTATATGAGGACGGGTAGTTGTCCCAAAAATGCTCATCCCAATCCGTCAGCTTATCCCCAATGTCCAACGAAACACCGGGCTCGATGCAATAACAGATATTCCAATCCGGGCTGCCGATCGTGCGGACTAAGGTCTGCGTTGACTCGCCGGACGACCAGCCGTTCATCATATGCAAGTCTCTGTGACCCCAATCGGCAGAATAATTTTCATCTCCGTTACGGGGATAGGCAACCAAATAGACCTCCGACTCGGTTCCAGTGGCAAAGGCCGTGGTGGCGCCAACGCCCAGCAAAATGGAAAAGCCCATCAGTATTGCCATGAACATGGACATCCTTTTCTTGAACTTACTCTTTTTCATCGATTTAAATCCTCCTTTTGAACATAAAAAGGGGGAGGAAAGTTGTATAGTAAAAGTGGACACGACGGAGAGTGAATGGATAAGATAGGAAGAATTATCAGTCCTTCTTGTCGGGCAAGAATATCATTACAACACCTACAATGCCAATGATTGAGAAAATCAAAGACCATCTAAAGCTCAAGTCAAAAAACGGTGCATTACCATATCCCAACATCAGCAGGATACTAATCAGAATCAACGCTATTCCTTGTAATCGTTTTTTCATAATTTTTGCTCTCCTTTGATTAAAATAATATTTGTTTGATTTATAGCTCCTATAATGCTGTTGATTTTTTTAGTCCTCGTCCACCTCTGGCTCTATTTCGCTTTCATACGAATAATTGCTGTCGTTATTTGGTGGAACATATCCATAATCCTCATTGACTTCGGCATTACCTTTAACATACCATGTGGGAGGATTCCCGTCTGTTATGAGGTTAGAGTGACTAAGCCTTTTTCCATCCTCCAAAAAGAGGATTTCTGTCCAGCCGATAGAATCTATTTCACCACCGACTAAAATCACATGAGAGATACCTTGTTCATCAGTAAAGTCATAGCGGAAATAAGTTGTCTCGGAACAATATTCTGTAATATCCGAATTGTCAAGCGTGAAATATACACGCCCATCTCGTACTTCCGCCATATTGGTTGAGGTGCCGAATGAATGCAAATGGTTATCGTCCCATTCTATTGTACGTCCGCTTATCATTTCGATAATCTTCGGTGCAAAAGCAAAGCCCACTAACATCAATGTCGCGACTACTGCTGCAATGATTACCCACTTGCGATTATAGCTGCTTCTCGTGCTATTCACCTTTTTTGTTGCGGTATAGTCTGCCGCTTTTTCGATGGATACTGTACTATTAACTGTACCATTAGTAGTGTGCCGCTTCTGATATGTAATGGCTTCCATGATATATTTATCATTTACTTTCCCCAACGCATTTGAAAATATATAGGCATTCATACTTCGTACCCCCTTTCTTTCAAATACTTCTGTAGTTGCTTTCTGATACGGGTCAGCTTAACAGATACACTATTTTTTGAAATATGGACGTATACTAAAAAAGTGGACAAGTATGATAGAATAGTAGACAAGCAAAGAACAGGAAGGAGCAATACTTATG
>CANRHF010000134.1 GCA_947630345.1 uncultured Oscillospiraceae bacterium
GCGGTAGAGGTCGTCAACTTATAGGTGCCGTCCTCATACAGCGTCAACTCATATTCCACAAAGTCGTTGTCACCCATGCTGTTTCCGGCAGCCTCGCCGTAGACATAGACGCCGATGACGTTGGCCCCACCGGCACTGGAGGAGCCGCCCTTCACCAGGAACATGACCAAGACACCGGCGGCCAGGCCGATCACCAGGGCGGCAACCGTCAGGATTGCTACGATTTTCTTTTTCACAATGCCATCTCCTTCTTCCTGTTTTGCAGTTTTCGGTTTCGATTTCAGAGTTATCACCAGGCGCAGCGTCGTCCAGGCCAAGAGGATCGCGGCGCCGCCAAATACAAGAATATTCAGAATGATCAGAGCGACCTGCCATGCGGGCATGGATGCGTGCCCAGCCTTTTCCATGGCGTTGGTGGTGGACACCGCGTAAATAATATTTTTCGCGGCCCGCTGGACATTGGCCATCACGGCGGCATTGCCGGTCCAGTCGGTGACGGTGCCGTCAATTTCCGCATAGGCATTGAGCTGCCAATAGTTTTTGTTGGTGTTGAGCCACAAGTCTGTGCCGGCGGCCAGACCGGAAACCATATCCTGATAGAACATGGCGGGAACGGAGGCCTGGTCTGTGATGACGCAGCCCTCAAAGCCCCATTCCTCCCGCAGCACATTGGTCATCAGACCCTTGTGGGAGCCGGACCAGGTGGCGCCCAGCCGGTTCATGGCGGCCATCGCGCCGTTGGAGTCGCCCTCGGTGACGGTGTACTCAAAGCCCTTCAGGAAGATTTCTCGGATCGCCTGCTCATTGGCAAAGAAGGCGGCGCCGTAGCGGTTGCTCTCCTGGTCATTCAGGGCGAAGTGCTTCATATAGGTAAGCACGCCCTTGCTCCGGGTGCCGCGCACCTCGGCGGCGCTGATCTTGCCGGAAAGGAAGCCGTCCTCGGAAAAATACTCGAAATTCCGCCCGCTGTAGGGAGAACGGTGAATGTTCACGCCGGGGGCATACCAGCCAGCCACGCCAGTGGCTACGGAGTCGTCGCCCACGCTTTCGCCCAGCCGCTGGATCAGCTCGGTATTCCAAGTGCTGGCCATCACTACTTCGACAGGATAGGCCGTGGCGCTTTGGCCACCCACCAGAGTCCCGGAAATACCAGAGGGGCCGTCCTTGTCCTGGGTGGCAGGTAGGCCGATGGCATCCATCTGAATGGTAGCATAGCCGCCCAGACGGACAAGCCGCATTGCCTGGTCCGGAGTCAGGCGCTCCACCAGCTCCTGCCAGTCTTCATCACTGTAGTCGGTTCCGGCCAGGTCGGAGACTGTTTGATCGCTGTCCTGCTCAAACGCGGGCATGGAATCCCCACCGGAACCGACCACCGACGCGTCCCGCTTCCATAGCAGGTCCTTCAGCAGCGTTCCAGGCGCCTGCCAGGAGCCGTTTTGATAAGTTGTGGGCCAAGTGCCGGTCCAATCGCTTCTGGATAGATAAGTAAAGTTTCCGTCATAGTAACGGATATCCACATCGTCAAACTGGTTGACGATGGCCGTACCGGTGGCAAGGGAGACCGAATAAACGGCGTTGTCCTGACTGCTGACAGTGGTTTTCCAGGTCATGGCTGGGTCGCCCTCGGCAGTCATCCCTTGGGAGACCGTATAGCCCTTGGCGGATAGAATGTTATTCACCGCGTCATGCGCATCGTGCCCGGCAGTGAGATAGTAGTCCCCAGCATCCAGGATGTATGTCCCCGCGCCCTTGGCGTCATAGGACTTCATCAGCTCCTTGGGCACGGTGATGGTAACGTCTTCGCTGTCGCCTGGCTCCAGCACCTTCGTTTTGGCAAAGCCTGCCAGGGTCACAGCGGCCTTCTCGATCCCGTTTTCCCGGTCATAGTCGGTATAGGGAGACTGGAGGTAGATCTCTACCACATCCTTGCCCGCCTGGCTTCCGGTGTTGGTGACGGTGACGGACACCTCAAAAGCGTCCTCCTTTTCCTCCACCTGGAAATCGGACCAACTGAACGTGGTATAGGACAGGCCGTAACCGAAGGGGAATTGGACCGTGGCGGCATAGTCATAGTCCCCGGCGTTGCCTTGACCCATGACCGTGTCCTCGTACCTGGTCTCATAGTACCGGTATCCCACATAGATGCCCTCGGCATAGACCAGATACTTGTTCCCGTTTCCGACAGTGCTGTTGGTAATGGTGTAATCGCCCAGATTCGCCGCCGACGGAGCGCTGAGCGAGTCGTAGGCATAGGTGTCCACCAGCTTGCCGGAGGGATTCACCGTACCGGCAAGCGCCTCGCCGATCGCGTAGATGCCCGTCTGGCCCACGCCGCCGCACCAGAGGACAGCCTTGACGTTGACATAGGCAGGATCATCCAGGAAGCCCAGCTCCACGGGGTTGTTGCTGTTGAGCAGCAGGACCACATTGTCAAAGCTGCCGCAGGCCATGGAGAGCATCGCCAGCTCTTCCGGGTCCAGCTCCAAATACAGCGCGCCGGTCTCCAGCGGTGTGGTGGGGATGTCCGCGCTTTCGCCGCCGCTGCGGCCAATACAGACTACCGCCGCGTCGCCAAAGGAAGAGAAGCTGCTCTTGACGTCATCGGTGTACACCGATACTGGCACTTCGTTCACGGCAAAGACGCCCGCGCCAGTCTCGTCGGGGGTCGTCTTCCGGTAGCCCTTGCCCGGACCGGTGGCGTAAAAGTCCCACAAGGTGGGATTTACGGAAAAGCCGGCGGTTTCCAGTGCCTGCTTCAGATTCGCGGCCTTGGAAGTATCCACCGCGCCGGAACCGGCGCCGCCATAGACAAAATCGACGCTGTCCTGGCCGAAGACGGACACCTTTGCCCCGGAGGCGAGGGGCAAACCGCCCTCATTTTTCAACAGCACCATGCCCTCCTGCTCGATTTCCTGGCACAGTGCCTCCGATTCCTTGCTGGAAACCGTTCCGGAACCGCTCAAATAGACGGTAATGAGCTCCCGGTATGCATCGGCGAAATAATTGCCCACCAGCATGGCGGCAATCAGCACCAGGCATACAACGTAGATCACCACCGCTTTGGCGGTACGAATCGGTTTCAGCATCCCGTTTTTCTTCTTATCCATTTGCATCTGCCCCTTTCTCGGATGGCCCGCAGCTGCGATCCATCAAAAATATATCGGTAAGCGGTCTGGGCGGACTTGCCTTTACCGCCTCCCTGCTCATTCCTCGCTGGAAAGCTCCTGGAGCCTCCAGCACGCCGACCAGCGGATTTCCGGCATATCAGCGTGGATAGTCACTGGCAGCCACACATAGCCGGCTACGGAGGTGTCGGCCGTTTCCAGCACATTCGCTTCCAGCATTTCCTGCCGTTCCGCCGGTGTGGCATGATACCGGTCCGGAGCGTCCTTTTCGGCAATGACCCGGGTAAACAGATCCGCGATCCGGGCATCCACCGGATAGCCGGGAAGCCAGCGATCCGCCATGGCGATCAGCAGGCCGCTGCCCTCCACCCGGAATACCTTACAGATCTGACTGTTGAAGGAGGCGTTGGTCTCGTCCTCCAGGTGTGGATTCCCGATGTGTTCAAAGGGCGTATCCCAGGCATCCGAAACGGCGGCGGCGCTTTGGTTCGGCACATAGCCGGTCATGCCGCTGGTGAGCATATATTTTCTTCCGCCCCGCTCAAAGAGCGCCGGGGCCTCCCGGGTAAAGGGCGGGTGCAAATTCGGATAGCTTTTTGCGACCTCCCTGCCGGCATGGAGATAATCCTCCGTCAGCTCCATGCAGAGCATGGAACGGTGGTCCGCATCGAAGTAGAGATACCCCTTCCCGGTTTTCTCATCGGAGACCAGGTCAAAATCCCCTGCCTTGTGGCCGCCGGGATTATAGAGGTTCTCCACCATCCGGTAGGGACCTAAAAGCCGGTCCGCCTGCCACACGGTGAAAGCCGCCTCCGGCCCGGAGAGCTTGATCCAGCAGACATACTTCCCGGTGGCGGGACACTTGAGAATGTGAGGCCGGTCTACCCGCTTTGCCGGGAAAAGTGCGGCATTGGGATCGTCCAGCACTGGGGGGATGAGAAATCCCCGGTCCTCCCAATTATATAGATCTGTGGAAGCGTAGACCTTGATCCCCCAGGTCCAGACGCCGTTCTTTCCGTCGGTATGCTCCTTGTTTTCCCCATACCAATAGTAGACGCCATCCTCGAAATATACCGCGCCGCCATGGGCTTGGATCGGTTCGCCCTTGGTATCCAGCCAGGGCTGACCGGGGTAAAACGCGTCTTGCGTATGGGATACCGTTTTTGCCTTGGGTTTGCTCTGATCCTGACGGTCCAGTTCCTGAAAGCGCTGGATCAGTGCCCGCTCTGCCGGACTGATCCGGTTTTCCGGGGTGTTGAGCTTCTCCAACTCCCTGCCCAGAGATTCCAGGAGCTGCTCTCCCTGCGGGACCCTGGCATATCGCACCAGCTGCTCCAAGGATAAGGAACCGGCCTGGGGGTTGGCCGCTACCATTTTCCTCATACCGGGAAGAAACCGGTCAAACAGCGCGGCTCCGGCGGGGTCTTCCAGAAGAGCGGAGAGCTTCATGTTGACGCTATAAACCATCGCTTAGTCTCACTTTCTGATCTGCTGCAAGGCAGCGTTGAGCGATTTTACCATCTCCGCCGGTACCGCGCCGCCGGCCTGCTTGATCAGGCTCTCCAGGGGCAGCCCCGCCATCATACGCTGAAGGTTGGCATTCCCGGAGGCGCTTTTGGCTACATCGCCCCGGCTGGCGGTCATGCGCTCCATCATCTTTCCCAAGATCGCGGCGGAGCGGGGATTCTGCATCAGCTCACCCATGGTATCCTTGACCGAATAGCAGTTGGGGTCATAGTCCGCTTTATCGAACCAGTTGACGACCTCCGCTTTCCGGAAAAGATACGCCCTGTTGGGCTCCGCCGTGCGGCGCAGGATGATCTGATCCCGGCACTCTCCGGCGACGGCCTCAATTTGATGTTCGCCAGTAATGGGAACGGTAAAGGTGAACACGGTTTGCCCCGCCATGGAGCCGATCTCATTCCCGTCCACAAAGAGCGCCACGGAGGGCTGGTTGGAATAGACCTTGACCTGGGTAACCGCTTCCGCCCGGTCCGCGTATCGCCGCCCGCAGATATGTACGAACGGCTCTTGGCTCCATGCCGCCTTGTACAGGTAAAACGTGTCCTTTCGCAGCTTTCGGTCAAAGGTCACCAGGCCCTTCTGGTTGATGCCTTTTTTTCCGCCCTCATCCCGGCCGTCGGCAGCGAAGTCGAACAGATTCCACACATAGGTAGCCCAAAGATAGGGCCG
>CANRHF010000135.1 GCA_947630345.1 uncultured Oscillospiraceae bacterium
ATTATCGACCTATACGCCAGGAAGGTGATCGCCTGCCGGGTCTCCGCCAAAATCGACCGGTTCTTAGCGATCGATACATTACGGGATGCCGTCCGGCTGCGTGGTGTCTCGAAGGGCGTTCTGTTCCACACGGATCGCGGCTGCCAGTTTACCTCGGCGGACTTCCGAAAGGTGATCGACGAGCTAGGGATGGTCCAGTCTTTTTCCGCAAAGGGGCATCCCTACGACAACGCGGTGATGGAGTGCTTTTTCAAGTACTTGAAAAAGGAAGAACTGAACCGGCGGTCTTTTCAGTCCGTTGAGCAATTAAAGCAGAGTCTGGTAACTTATATTTCAGGCTTCTATAATTCCTCCAGACCTCATTCCCATAATCATGGCATGTCCCCTAATCATGCAGAATTCCTGTATCTCCAAAGTTTTGCTTGTCCACTTTATTGACTATGGTTCACTATCTTGTTGTATATTCAAGTTGCATATGTCGAAGGTTCACTCGGCTTCTCCGCGTTTAGCTTCATTGAGTGCTTCCGCATAATCATCAGCAGTTTCATAATCATATGGAGATATTCCGTACTTGGAGCCATCTTCACAATGGTGTCGCCATCGGTATTGGTTGCCTGGCTGTTTGTGATTCTCTGTTGCCGCTGCTGCAGGTGCTTGTCCAACAGAATGCTCGTCCATTGTCTTGCGCTTAGCTTCAGCAAGTGCATCTTCATAATCATCTGCAGAATCAAAGTTTTCAGGATATAGTCCATATGCTGATCCGTCCTCGCACCGTTCACGCCAGATTCCAGCTTTTACTGGATTTGCAATAGCCGGTTCCTTTTCGATTGGACTAACATACGGTGGGTATTCTTGTTCAGAGGTAGAAACAGCCTGTTTATCAATATCTTTCAAAGCACTATTTAGCCCAACCAATCCACCAAGATTAATCAATCCTTGGCTTCCATACTTCATGGAACCAACGCCAAAGACTGCCGCAGCAGCCTTTGCCGACTCTTCACCACATCCGCTCTCAAAATCCTTTTTCACCTTATGTTTAACATACATTCCAAGTGTGGCTGCACCGGCAATATCAAGAAAGGTATTTATAGGATCTGGACATTTTGATGATTTCTTATACCGTCTCTTCTTTGCCAATGTAAACACCTACTTTACTTGATAATTTTAGAAAGGGCCGATAGGATTATCTCTATATCTTCTTCCGTATTGGTTTTCCCGAGAGATATTCTAATCGTTCCCCTTGCCAATCGGTCGCTAAGTCCTATTTCCTGAAGAACATGGGAAACTTGTGTGTCTTCACTGTTGCAAGCAGAACCAGTCGAAACAGAAATGCCCATCAAGTCAAGTCGATGCAAAAGTGCCTCGCCCTCGCAATTATCAAAAGACAAACTGATGTTACCGGGAACATGCATACTGCTACCATTGCGGACAAATTGGATTTCTTTTTCATGCAGGCCATCAATTAGTTTTTGTTCGAGCTTTTTAATGTGGGCAACATTCTCATCCAAGTGACTTAGATTATTCTTAAGCGCAACTGCCATACCTACAATGGATGCAATATTCTCTGTTCCTGCTCTCAAGCCGGATTCTTGCTTGCCACCACTGATAAAAGAAGTGATTGCAGTTTCGTTTTTTATATATAAAAAGCCGATTCCCTTTGGCCCATTAAATTTATGTGCAGATGCCGACAGCATGTCGATTCCAAGCGATTTTACATCAATGTGCATATGGCCAACAGCTTGTACGGCATCGGTATGGAATATTGCGCCCTTCGAATGAGCAATATCACATAAAGTCTTTATGTCTTGAATCGTTCCAATTTCATTGTTTGCAAGCATAATTGAAACAAGCCGAGTTTGATCAGTGAGCCATTCATGCAGCGTTTGAGGCAAAACTTCACCATGAGGATTTACAGGAAGATAGGTTACAGGATAACCTAATCTTTCAATGTCTGCACAAGCATGAAGAATAGCGTGATGTTCAATCGCAGATGTAATTGTCCTACGCTTTAACGGATCGGAAAAAGCACTGCCCTTAATGACCCAGTTATCGCTTTCGGTTCCACCTGATGTAAAGTATATTTCTTCCGGGGAAGCACCAATACACTTTGCTATGGTTTCTCTGGATTCTTTCAAAGCTCTCTTTGCCGTTCGAGAAAACGAATATGGCTGTGATGCATTACCATAGTCCGTCAGAAGGAATGGTTTCATTGCCTCGAAAGCTTCAATATCTAATTGTGTTGTTGCCGCATTGTCAGCATAGACCATTCTTTTCATACGTTCTTCTAGTCCCTCTTTTTATCTGCTTCGTTCCATATGCATAAGTCTATCCCATCTCGCAGTGTTCTGGGAAGATTAAAACATGAAGTCTCAAAAAATATGTAGTTTATTTCTGGCAAATTTAAAACCAATTGCTGTGCAGACTCACCCTTTCCAACACGAACGGTAAGAAGCCCGTCTCCAGTAGTATCGGTAATAAGGTTTAATGTTTCTGGAGATTTGTTAATTCCTGCGCAGTTAATTAGCAGCACTGTGCCTTCTTGGCAATTTGTTACTATACTCACGAAGTCTCCCGCTGACGCAATCGCAGTAATATATTTATAATGTTTATTCATCCTGGCAGCATATTCTGAAATAAACTGTTTTACATCTTTTTTTCTGAAACCGAGAAATAAAACAGTATTATCCTCGAAACTGTCAACATTCACTTCACTAAGATCACGGCAAATGCATTCGTTGGAAAACAAAATCTCGTCCCCTATATTTTCTATAGCTATATTCGATTTCCGCTGTTCATCCAGAATTTGAAGCAAGGTGTCGGAAATCTCGTTTAATTTGCTCTTCAAATCCTCAAAACCATAAAAGTCAAATTCGTCCATGTAGTTACTCCTTGCATTTAAACAAATAACTTGCAGCCTTCTTCTTTGAACTCCTCAATTTTATCGAGGAGTTCATCAACTGTACAACCAAGATACTCTGCAAGGCAATCAAGGCAGTAAAAGTTTTCTATGTCTTCACCCAAAATTTTCTTGTTTATGCCAATGGTATCTTTATCAAGGTGATCTTTTCCGCAAATGACGCAGTTATTCTTCATTTGGAATCTCCTTTAGTGAGAATGAAGGTACATCCTTGCCCTTAAATTCCTTATCAAGAATTCCGAGCTGTCTCTTAATGATTTTTCTCATACGAACAGCCGGGCGGAGGCAATATTGCTGGAATCTCTTCGGGTTTATGTCATGCACACTTCTTACATTTGGGAATAAGAGCTTCAAGTATGCAGTTGCAATTCTCTTAACTGCCTCTGTATCACGAGTGTCTGCCTTATCAGGAACTTCAACAACTTGATCAACGATAGCTCTGTATGAAACATCGCTCCGAAGCTCATGTAGGATTGTGCAGAAGTATTCCGAATTTAATGCCCAACCAGATAGTTTCAGGTCATCGTTCATTCTCGGAATATCCCAGCCTTTAATAAAGCCATGTATTCTGTCCACTAATGCACTTTCCTGAAACAGCGATGGAAGCTCCGAGAACATATTCTGATACTCGTCCATATTGTCCTGAGCGATGTTACCGAGGAAAATAACGCCAGCATCAGACTTGCCTTCATATCCACCGATATTGAATTGACCATATTCCATGTAACCCTGCATAATAGACCTCATCTCATTGACATCGCCAAACTGAACAAGTTTCACCTCGTCAATGGCCACAAAGTCATTTCCAGTAATAAAACCGGGGGTCTTTCTCGCAGTATCATAGAACATTTTTGCTCTTGTAACCTTTCCACCATCGGTGAGCAGTCCATACTTGCTTACATGACCAAAGACATACGATTTTCCGGTTCCTTTGGGTGCAAGTTCAATCAAGTTAAGGCGCTTCTCAACAAATGGCAGGATTCGAGTCAACATCGCAAGTTTCTGTTCTTCGCTTTCGTAGCCTGCCGCATTGTAGTCAATTGCGCCAAGAAGAACATCGATCCATTCGGATGTTGTGAATTCATTTCGAACATCCTTATAGTAATCTAAATCAATTGTGTACGGGCAGAAATTTGTGAATCCAGTTAGCCTAATTTTACCAAGAATCTTAGGCTTCACTGTATCATCAGGCGGACGATAGCCCAATTCAACGACGCCCCATATTTCTTGACCACTTACAAGCTCACCCCTGTATTGCTCCCATGTGGAATTGTCAATCATCGTTTCCTTGTTCGTCAATCCAAAGTCAGGAAGAGAGAAGGTGATCTCGCCCGTTTTAATACTGATATCAACGGATATTTTGGTGAGGAGCTTAACACGCTCGTTGTCGTTAATAATCCTATCTTTTATTTTTATCCATTCTTCTTTGTTTGGAAGATAGGTGCGGATAAAATTGGTAAGTTCATCAACATCAAGATTGCCGTCATCATCGGCAAACTTTTTTAATAACCAGTCTCTCAAAAACGAAGGAAGCCCTAAAGCAGAGAAAAAGTTACTCCTCTTCAAATCCTTATAGACAACCATTTCATCAAAACAGTCCCTTAATTTTTCGATCACAATTATCTCTCCTTAAAGTATGCTCTTTTCGCTTCCACTTTCTTTTTTGACAACCAGCGGCAGCGAATTTGCAATTTTATTTCCGCAAGCATACACATTTACGGTATAATTCTTTGCACGGCGAATTTCTGGCATTTCCTTTACCACATAGAAATGATCGTCAATAGGCTCAGCATCGTAAGTGTGACCATCAATCTCAATACTTACATCCATCAACTTCTGTGTTGCAAAAATCTTAATTGCAGCCTTTTTGCGGAAACTTACGATGATTTCAGGCGTTCCGGTGAATGTCGCTGTAGCATCAATTGGCATTAGTTGCACTTCAATAGAACTGCTCAGATAGGTAATCTCAATAATCGGAACCACAACTTCTTCCAAAGTCGCTCCGCCATGAACTTCAACATTTGCTTTCCTGCTGCCCTTAAACCGGTCATAGTTTGCTAAAGCCCAAAAATCATCCGCATCGGCAGCGCTATCCGGCCTTACATCGATCTCGCTCTTTGGGCAGCATCTACCGGAATGTTTACCAGCGGAACCCATCTCCCACAAGTTTTCCGTTTCATGAATTACCGCAAGTCTGCTAGCACCATGATCAGAAATTAGAATTGCTTTGCTGTAACAAGTGCCTGATGCAAGGTCTGCTTTGATCTTCTTGAGCAGATCATCAATGATTTCAAGCTCACGAATTAAGTGAAAGGGAAGTGTAGCGTTACAATAGATGTGAGACCGAATAGCTAGAAAAAGGCGATTGAGTTTGTTAGAATAAAGTCACCACAA
>CANRHF010000136.1 GCA_947630345.1 uncultured Oscillospiraceae bacterium
CAGACAGCAAGCCCTTTCGGTAGCTTGAACAGTTTTTTCTTCAAATTATTGTCTAACTTTTTGGGGGCACTTCATTTCTTAGGATGGGAAGCTGGCTCCGCGTCTGGCTTCTTGATTGCGGTTATCAATTGAGAGGATCGCTTATCATGTGTTTCAGCGTTCCCGCGCCCAATAACAGGCTGACAGAGATTCCACCCAACAAACCACAGGAAAAATCCGGCAAGAACGCATACCTCAGTATCATCATCACAAATACCGCCAAACAAAGTCCGATAATAAAAAGAATTTCAAGGTATGTTTTTAATTTTTTTGTATTCAATGACGATCCTCCTTTTTAGGGACTCCCAATTCCCTTTTGTGTTTCCTGTATAGGGGCCTCTAAACGGGAATTTATTTCTCTGATTTTTCCAAGACAAACGAAAAACTGCCATCGTTGCATTTATCGTCTGATTCAATTATGATGTAAATTGTTTTATTGCCTGTAAAAGTTTCGGTTTTTCCATCAACTGAACCGTTCGTTTCAATTTCAAATAAGTTCAGCTTTTCATCATCAAAATCATAGTAAACTTTTATATTTCCTTCTCCCAACGTCGCTTCATAAGTGATAAACACCTCGTCCGCGCTATTGTTTTTCAATTGTATTACGTATGTTCCGCTAAAACGATCAAATGAAACCGACGCTTCATTTGAGGTATTTGTCCTTACCATCAGCATAGCGCTATAATGGCTTACATATTGATTCCCACAAGCGGATAATGTAAAACACAATACCAATGTTACCACTGCAAGGATCACACTTGTGAATTTTTTCATAATCCATTTCTCCAATCAGGATTGCAAAGTGAGCTTTGCGAAATTAGTATAGCACGCTTTGCAAAAAATAGCAAGCGGCATCAAACGGCGGGAAAAAATCTTGACAAAGGGGCGAAAAGTGGGTATAATATCCCAAAAGCAAAGGCAGAGAAGGGAAGAGTACCCGTTTTCGCGCCGGGCAGAGAGTCCCCCACTTTGGTGCGAGGGGGATGGGCCGCGGGCGGGGAACATGGTCCCGGAGCCGGGAGGTCGAAGATTTTTAGGCCCCCACGGGTGCGCCCGTTACCGCGCCAACGAGGCACGTTTTTCCGTGCGAAGCAAGGTGGTACCGCGATTCATTCGCCCTTGGAAGATCCAGGGCGATTTTTTATTTTCAGGAGGGTTTTTTATGTGCGAAAAATGCCGGGGGAACTACTATATCACCACCCCCATCTACTACCCGTCGGCCAAGCTCCACATTGGCCACGCCTACTGCACCGTGGCCACCGACGCCATGGCCCGGTATAAGCGGCTCCAGGGCTACAACGTCATGTTCCTCACCGGCACCGACGAGCATGGTCAGAAGATCGAGGACAAGGCCAAGGAGGCCGGCGTCACCCCCAAGGAGTATGTGGATAACATCGTGGAGGGGGAGAAGGGCGTCCGGGACCTGTGGAAGCTGATGAACATCTCCAATGACCGGTTCATCCGCACCACCGACGATTACCACGTGGCCGCCGTGCAGAAAATCTTCAAGAAAATGTACGACAACGGCGATATCTACAAGGGCACCTACCGGGGCAAATACTGCAAGCCCTGCGAGAGCTTCTGGACCGAGAGCCAGCTGGTGGACGGCAAGTGCCCGGACTGCGGTCGGGAAGTGGTGGACGCGGAGGAGGAGGCCTACTTCTTCCGGCTGAGCAAGTACGCTTCCCGGGTCCGGGATCTGCTGGTGAACACCGATTTCCTGGAGCCCCGGAGCCGGGTCAACGAGATGGTCAACAACTTCATCGACCCGGGGCTGGAGGACCTGTGCGTCTCCCGGACCAGCTTCACCTGGGGCGTGCCGGTGGACTTTGACCCGGGCCATGTGGTCTATGTGTGGGTGGACGCCCTGTTCAACTACATGACCGCCCTGGGCTTCCAGAACGACAAGTATCACGACCTGGAGACCTTCTGGCCGGCGGACGTCCACTTCGTGGGCAAGGAGATCGTCCGGTTCCACTCCATCATCTGGCCCGCCATGCTCATGAGCCTGAATCTGCCCCTGCCCAAGAAGGTCTACGGCCACGGCTGGCTGAACTTCGGCGGGGAGAAGATGTCCAAGAGCCGGGGCAACGTGGTGGACCCCTATATCCTGGCGGAAAAATTCGGGGTGGACGCCCTGCGGTTCTTCATGCTGCGGACCTTCCCCTTCGGCTCCGACGGCAACTTTACCAATGAGTCTTTGATCAACACCATCAACCTGGATCTGGCCAATGACCTAGGCAATCTCCTGTCCCGGACCACCGCCATGGTGGGCAAGTACTTTGGCGGCAAGCTCCCCGCCGGTTCCGGCGTGACGGAGGCGGAGCGCCAGGCCGTGGAGCTGGTCCAGTCCAAGCCCGAAGGCGGCTACATCGTCACCGCCGAGGGGCCGGAGAAGACCGACGCCGAGCTGATCACCCTGGCGGCCGCCCTTCGGGACCGGTACGAGGAGCAGATGGAGCGCTATCAGTTCCAGAACGCTCTGGAGGCGGTGTTCAAGGTGATCCGCCGGGCCAACAAGTATATCGACGAGAACGCCCCCTGGGTCCTGGCCAAGGATTTGGCGGCCAACGGGACCCGGTTGGCCCATGTGCTGTATAACCTCCTGGAGACCACCCGGATCTGCGGCGTGCTGCTGACCCCCTTCATGCCCGGCAGTATGGACAAGCTCTTTGCCCAGCTGGGGGTGGGCGACGAGGGCCGGACCTGGGACAGCGCCGCCCGGTGGGGCGTGCTGCCGGAGGAGGCCGCTCCCGTCAAGGGCGAGAACCTGTTCCCCCGGATCGACATGGAGAAGGAGCTGGCAGCCCTAGAGGCCCTGAACAAGCCCGCCGCTCCGGCGATCCCTTTGGCGGAGCCCAAGCCGGAGATCGCCTTTGACGATTTTGAGAAGCTGGATCTGACGGTGGTGAAGGTCCTGGCCTGCGAGAAGGTGAAAAAGAGCGAAAAGCTGCTGAAATTCACCCTGGACGACGGCACCGGCGCCCCCCGGACCATCCTCTCCGGCATCGCCAAATACTACCAGCCGGAGGAGCTTCTGGGCAAGACCCTGGTGGCGGTGACCAATCTGGCCCCCCGGAAGATGATGGGGCAGCTGAGCTGTGGGATGCTGCTCTCCGCCGAGCGGGGGGATCAGCTCCATCTGGTGATGCTCTCGGATGACGTCCTCCCCGGTAGCAGACTGGTGTGATCCATGCGTATCTAAAAATTGCCCCCGGCGTTCTCGCCGGGGGCTGTTTTCGACCCGCCCCGGGATTCCATCCCCCCGGCGGCAGGGATTAATTCTCCATTTGCTTGCCCAAAAAGCCCGCCACGGTCTGGGCCAGCCGCTGGTCGGACTCCTGGAGGGGGGTGTTGTCGTCGCCCAGCAGGAGCAGGACGCAGCCCATCAGGTCCCCCTGGGACAAAATGGGAGCGGCCACGCCAAGATGATACTTGTCAGACCCCTCCGCGGCCCGGAGGAGGGTCTCTCCGGGCTTGTAGCGGTAGTTTTTCCGCTGCTCCATCAGCTTTTCCAGCTCCTGGGAGTTGGGCTTGTCCACCAGCTCCCGCTTGGGCGCGCCGGACAGGGCAATGATGGAGTCCCGGTCCGCCACCGCCGCGATGCGCCCTGTGTTGTCCCCTATGGACTCACAGATCTGCACCGCAAAATCTTGCAGATCCCCCATGGGCGAATACTTGCGAAAAATGACCCCTCCGTCTTTCTCCGTATAAATCTCCAAGGGGTCACCGTTACTGATAACATTGACAGCATAGACCTTGTCCCCGTGATGAACAGAGGACTGAACGACCTGGGTCTTTAAGATATCCATGCTGCCCTGCTCAAAATTTGCGGCCATCTCCCCGCTGCCGCAGCGGATCAGGGCGTCCACGTCCGCTTTCAGTTGGATCTCCAGATGATCTTCATAGACCTTGATCCGCTGGATGATCAATTCCAAATCATTGCGTTCCAGCTTTTCCTTCTCCAGAATATCCCGGAACACCTCCATGGCGCTTTTCGCCGCCCGGTTCACCCGGAGAATGGTGTTGCGCTTGTCGGACAGCATTTCGACCTGATTGCGGACCCCCGCGATCTTCTGATGAAGCCCGGCTTCCAGCTCCTCGTAGGTTTCCTCCAGCAGCGCCTCCTGCTCCGGGTGCTTCATAAGGTCCCGGATGCGCTGGCGCTTGGTGGCTTTCAGCTCCTCCTGCAAGTCGGCCAGGATCTCAGCCAGGCGGTCGGCAGAGGCCTCCGTTTCCGCCACGTCCTCCCGCTCCTGGGCAATGTCCCGGTTGAGCCTCTCCAGCATGTCCGAGGCGTTTTCCATGACCCGCCGCACATATTCTTTTAGCAGATAGTCCAGCCGGTCCGCCCGGATGTGGTGGGAGGTGCAGCCCTTCCGCCCACGCCGGTGGTAAGTGCCGCAGGTGTAGGCGGCTTTCATGTCGCCGCGGCTCATGGCGAACATGGGACTGCCGCAGTCGCCGCATTCCAGGAAGCCGGCGTAGGTGTTGTCGTACTTCTTGACGCCCCGGTAATTGGATGTGGTGCGCTTTTCCCGGAGGGAGCGGGTGATGGCGAAGGTACGGTAGTCGATGATTGCTTGATGGTGGTTTTCGATCACGATGTGGTCGTCCTGGTCCCGTCTCCGTTCGGCGCCGTTGATTTTCTTCCGGGTGTACTTGCCCTGCCGCAGAGTGCCGATATAGAAGTCGTTGTCCAGAATCCCCTGAACAGAAACGATGCTCCACTGGGCCTTCGCCTTGATTTTGTTCTCCTCTCCCGCCTGGTCCTTGCGCTGCTTTTCCGACATCCGGGGGGTGGGGATGCCCTGGTCGGTCAGGTAGTTGGCAATGCGCTTGTAGCCCCAGCCGTCGTTATACAGCTGGAAGATCTTGCGCACCACATCCGCTTCCGTGGGAACCACTTCAAATTCCTGCCGCTTGTTCACGATATAGCCGTAGGGCGCGGCGCAGATCCACTTGCCGTCCTGCTGGCGGCGCTTGATCACATTGCGGATCTTCTTGCTGGTCTCGGTGACGGGCATCTCGTTGATCAGGAACTGAAACTGGATCTTCAGCCAGTCGTCGTCGTTGGGATAGTCGATGCCGTCTCCAATGGAGATGATCCGCACCCCCGCGTCCCGCAGATCCTCCAGCTCCACCAGCCCCCGGCTGTTGCGCCGGGAGAAGCGGGAGAAGTCCTTGACCACCAGAATGTCCATCCGGTGGGCCATCAGCTCCCGGCGCAGGGCCTG
>CANRHF010000137.1 GCA_947630345.1 uncultured Oscillospiraceae bacterium
GCTTGGCGTTTCATGTGCTGAGCCTTTCCATGGAGGATGCCCAAGCCCTGGCGGACGCCATTCTGTCGGCCAAGGAGGAGATCCACACCTGTCCTGTGTGTCAAAATCTGACGGATCGGGAGATCTGCCCCATCTGTGACGACGATACCCGGGACCACGGCACCATTTGCGTGGTAGCGGAGCCCCGGGATGTGATTGCTATGGAGCGGGCCCGGGAGTACGACGGGGTCTACCACGTCCTCCACGGAGTGATCTCGCCGCTGAACCATGTGACCCAGGAGGATATCCGGATCAAGGAGCTGCTAAGCCGGGTGGCGTCCGGCGGGGTGCGGGAGGTCATCATGGCCACCAACCCGGATACCGAGGGGGAGGCCACCGCCATGTACATCTCCCGGCTGCTCCGGCCCCTGGAGGTCAAGGTCACCCGTCTGGCCTACGGCGTACCCGCCGGAAGCCAGCTGGAATACGCCGACGATGTGACCCTTTCCCGGGCCCTGGAGGGCCGTCAGGAAATCTGAATAGACCAGCGCCTCCCGGCTGTCCGGGGGACGCTGAAGCTTTACCACCTTTAGGAGAAGTCTATGTATCTGGAAAATGTGAAAGACGAGTATCTGGCCGCCCTGCGCCTGGGCCAGAAGGAATTTCGGGAGCTGACCGCTGCGGGTCTGGACCCTTATCCCAAGGTGCTGGACGCCATTCTTCCGGAGGGCCAGCTGACCGTCCAGGATCTGCCGGCCCAGGACATTCCGGTGGACCGGATCGTGGGCGTGAAGACCGCCGGGCGGATCTCCGCCTTCAGCGCCGGATTTTACCCTCTGCTGGACCCGGACAGCGAGTTTGCCGGGAAGTGGATGAGCCTGTGCAAGGCCCAGATGAGCGACGAAGGGATCCGGGACCCTATCTTGTGTTATGAGTACTTAGGAGATTTTTACGTCCAGGAGGGGAACAAGCGCCTCAGCGTTCTCAAATCCTCCGGCGCGGTCAAAATTTCCAGCACCGTCCGCCGGATGCTGCCCAGGAGCTTCGACACCCCCCAGCTCAAGGCCTACCAGGAATTTCTGGAATTTTACAAGGATTCCAAGCTCTATGATTTCCAGTTCCGCCGGCCGGGGGACTATGCCAAGCTCCTGTCCTTCCTGGGGAAGGCCCCCGGCGAGCCCTGGCAGCCTGAGGAACGGCGGAATGTGTCGGCCTATTTCCACTATTTCCGGGAGGCTTTCGACGCTCTGGGCGGCGGCAAGAACGGTGCCAGGCCGGAGGAGGCGCTGCTTCTCTGGCTCCAGATCTATCCCTTTAAGGACCTGGGTCAGATGACCGGTAAGGAGCTGAAAAAGACCCTCTCCGGCCTCTGGCCCGACGTGGTGGCCGGGGCGGAGGAGAATCCCGTGAAGGTCCGCACCGACGCCCCCGCTGGTGGCAGCAAGAGCCTGCTGGGGAAGCTGATCACGGGAGAGCACTTGAATGTTGCCTTCGTCCACCAGCGGGACCCGGTGACCAGCACCTGGACCCGGGGACACGACCGGGGCCGGGCCTACTTGGAGGAGACGTTAAAGGAGAAGGTCACGGTCCGCAGCTATTTTTATGCCGACTCGCCGGAGCAGGCGGAAGCGCTGCTGGACCAGGCCGTCAGCGAGGGAGCCGAGGTGGTATTCACTACCACGCCCCAGCTGCTCCGGCCCACTCTAAAAGCCGCCGTGAAATATCCGAAGATCCACTTTCTGAACTGCTCGGCGGATTCGCCCCTTTCCAGTGTCCGCAGCTATTACTGCCGGATCTTCGAGGGGAAGTTTATCACCGGCGCCATCGCCGGAGCCCTGGCGGGGAACGATCTGGTAGGCTATGTGGGCTCCTATCCCATTCTGGGGGTGCCCGCCTCCATCAACGCCTTTGCCCTGGGGGCCCAGATGACCAATCCCCGGGCAAAGATCATTCTGGAATGGTCCTGCCTGCCCGGGGACGCCACCGCCCGGCTCCTGGAGCGGGGGGTGCGGGTGATCTCCAACCGGGACATTCCCGTGAAGGACCAGCAGTACCTGGAATACGGCCAGTACGGCACCTTCATGGCAGAGGCCGGCGGCGCCCTGGTGCCCCTTGCCTCTCCCTGCTGGCTCTGGGGGAAGCTGTATGAGAACGTGGTGCGCAGCATCCTGGCGGGAACCTGGCCCCAGAAGAAGGGCGCCCCCGAGGCCCTGAACTACTGGTGGGGCATGGACAGCGGCGTGATCGACGTGGAGCTGACGGACCGGGTGCCGGAGAGCCTGCGGGCCCTGGCCCGGCTGCTGGCAAAGGACATGCGGGATGGCCGATTGGACCCCTTCCGCCGCCAGGTAAAGGCGCAGGACGGCACGATAAAAAACAGCGGGGAGACCGGCTTCCTTCCGGAGGATCTGCTGCACATGGACTGGCTGTGTGAGAACGTGGAGGGCGTTATCCCGGAATTTGACCAGGTGCTGCCGGTTTCCCAGGCCCTGGTGCGGGAGCTGGGCCTCCATCGGGAGCAGATCCCCTTTAAAAAGGAGGGACCGGCATGAAAATTTTGGCGGTTTCCGATGAGGAGAGTCCGGCGCTCTGGGATTTCTATGTCCCCGGACGGCTGAAGGACTACGATCTGATCCTTTCCTGCGGGGACTTAAAAGCGGATTACCTGTCCTTTCTGGTGACCATGGCCCGCTGTCCGTTGTTCTACGTCCACGGAAACCACGACTTGAGCTACCGCACCGCACCGCCGGAGGGCTGTGACTGCATCGATGGTCAAATCGTCGTGTACAACGGTCTGCGGATCCTGGGCTTGGGTGGGTGCCTGCGATATCACCCCGGGGAGCAGCAGTATACCGAGGAGCAGATGCGCCGCCGGATCGCCAAGCTCCGGCTGGCGCTCTGGCGCACCGGCGGGGTGGACATCGTGGTGACCCACGCCCCGCCCAGGGGACTGGGAGACGCGGAGGACCCGGCCCACAGGGGCTTCACGGCTTTGCGGGAGCTGCTGGACCGGTATCATCCGCTTTATTTGCTCCATGGTCATGTCCATTTGCGCTATGGTCTGAACATTCCCAGAATCATTGAGTATAACGGCAGCCAGATCGTCAATGTGTCCGAGCGGTACGTTCTGGAGATACCGGACCGGCCCTTCCCGGAAAAGGACCGGGGCCGCCTAATTTGGAAGACCCGTCCCAAGGAGCGCGGCGATTGACATTTGCCGCCTGATGTGGTAAACTGAACTTGGTCATCGGAGGGCGCTGTGAACCGTAATCACGCGCCGGATAAGATGCCGTTTTTCCTTCCCGCCAGAGAACACGCCGGCGTACCGGGTGTTGAGAAGGCGGGCAGGGGAGACGGGAGCTTATCCGGCGTTTTTTTGGGAGGATTTGTGAAAAAACATATCGCGCTTAAGGATCATTTTACCTATGGAAGGCTCCTTTCCTTTACGCTGCCGTCCATTGCCATGATGATCTTCACCTCGGTATACGGCGTGGTGGACGGCTTTTTCATCTCGAACTTTGCCGGGAAGACCCCCTTCGCGGCGGTAAACTTCATCATGCCCTATCTGATGATCCTGGGTACCCTTGGCTTTATGTTCGGTTCCGGCGGCAGCGCCCTGGTGGCGTCCGCCATGGGCATGGGGGATACCAAACGGGCCAACGAGCTGTTTTCCCTGCTTGTGGCTGTGTCCGCCGGGCTTGGTGTGATCGTCGCCCTAGCCGGTTTGCTTACCCTCCGGTCACTGGCCGCCGCCCTAGGCGCTGAGGGGGAGATGCTGGAGGACTGCGTAGCTTATGGGCGGATCATTGTCCTGGCGGTGCCTGCCTTCATCCTACAGATGGAGTTTCAAAGCTTTTTCGTCACGGCGGAAAAGCCCGGCCTGGGCCTTGCCGCCACAGTGGCCTCCGGGGTCGCCAATATGGTTCTGGACGCCCTGCTGGTGGCGGTTTTTCCCTTTGGCATTCTGGGCGCCGCCTCCGCCACGGCCCTGAGCCAGCTATTGGGGGCTCTGATCCCCCTGATCTACTTCTCCCGTCCCAATACCAGCCTGCTCCGGCTTGGAAAGACCCGTTTCGATGCGCGGGCCGTGCTGCGTGCCTGCCTCAACGGCTCCTCGGAGTTCATGAACAACATCTCCATGAGCCTGGTGGGGATGCTCTACAACGTCCAGCTTCTGCGGTATGCCGGGGAGAACGGGGTGTCCGCTTATGGGGTGCTGATGTATGTGAGTATGATCTTCTCCGCTGCCTTTATTGGCTATTCCATGGGCAGTGCCCCGGTGGTCAGCTTTCACTTCGGTGCGCAGGACCGGACGGAGCTGCGGAGCCTGCTTCAAAAGAGCTTGGTCATCATTGGCCTGTTCTCCCTGGGAATGGTCCTCGCCGCCCAGCTTCTGGCCCGGCCTCTGGCGCTGCTGTATGTGAGCTATGACCCGGAACTGCTGGAGCTGACCGCCCGGGCCATGGGCATCTACTCCCTGGCCTTTCTGTTCATGGGCTACGCCATTTACGCCTCCGGCTTTTTCACCGCCCTGAACGACGGCCTGACCTCCGCGCTGATCTCCTTTCTGCGGACGCTGGTATTTCAGGCCGCGGCGGTCCTGATCCTGCCGCTTCTTTTTAAAGTGGACGGAATCTGGTGGTCCCTGGTGGCGGCGGAGGGGATGGCCGTGGCCATGTCCGGCGCGTTCCTCCTGGGAAAACGATCCCGGTACGGTTATTAGCGGAAGGTTTTTCCCGATCGGAAAAGATTTTGTCCCCGGCTGAAAGCAGCCGGGGACGGCTTTTGTCGATTAGATCAGTCAAATATCCAATGCAGGGTTCATGTAGTACACGTTCTTCTGATTCAGCTTTTCCCGCAGCAGCTGCATAGCCTCGCCGAACCGCTGGAAGTGGACCACCTCCCGCTCCCGGAGGAACTTGATCACATCGTTCACATCCGGGTCGTCGGAGAGCCGGAGAATGTTGTCGTAGGTCACCCGGGCCTTCTGTTCCGCGCCCAGGTCCTCCGCTAGGTCGGCGATGGGGTCGCCCTTGACCTCCATGGAGGCGGCGCTCCAGGGGAACCCGGAGGCGGCGGTGGGGTAGACCCCCACGGTGTGATCCACAAAATAGGGAGCGAAGGCCGGGTCCTTGATTTGGGCGTCTTTCAGATTCCGGGTCAGCTGATGAACGATCGCGCCCACGATCTCCAAATGGCCCAGCTCCTCGGTGCCCAGAGAAGCACCGAAAATGTTCCACAATTCCAAAATGACGGACAAGCCCCTTATTTTGGCTTTCTG
>CANRHF010000138.1 GCA_947630345.1 uncultured Oscillospiraceae bacterium
AAAACCCGGGGCAGATCCTCCGGGGCGATGCCGATACCCGTGTCCCGGACGCAGAGGGTCATGGGCTCCTCCAGGGTGATGGAGATGGTCCCGGCGGGGGTGTATTTCAGAGCGTTGGAAAGAAGCTGCTCCACCACGAAGCACAGCCACTTTTCATCCGTCAGGACTTTTTGGTGGATGGGCGCATAGTCCAGCCGGATCTTCCTGCGGATAAACTGGGGCGCGAACCGGCGAATGGCGGCCCGGAGGATGCCGTCCAGGTCGCATTCCCCGAAGACATAGTCCCCACTGCCGGTTTCCAGCCGGAAGTAGGCCAGCACCATGTCCACATACTGCTCCACCCGCACCAGCTCCTCCGTGAGCTGGCGGGACAGATCCGTATCCTCGCTTTGGAGCCGCAGGTGCATGGCGGCGATGGGGGTCTTGATCTGGTGGACCC
Organism: uncultured Oscillospiraceae bacterium; assembly: GCA_947630345.1. GTDB lineage: Bacteria > Bacillota > Clostridia > Oscillospirales > Oscillospiraceae > Faecousia. The sequence continues at coordinate 440 of CANRHF010000138.1, forward strand.
AGAGGGTGCAGTACATTTTCATATCCGCCGCGCCGGTCTGGGCGGCGGCGCGGAGCTGGGCAAGCTGGTCCCGCAGAGCTTGAAGAAGGGCCTGGTAGTCCTCTTCCAACGGTCCCGCCGCCGGGGGCAGGGCCTCCATCAGCTCCTCCGGCAGCCGCGCCAAGGCGGTCAGGCTCCGGTGCCGCCGGAGGGTCCGGCGGTAGTCCACCGCCAAAAATCCCCCGCCCAGCAGCAGGCACAGCCCCGCCGGGTAGGCCACCGCCGCCGGCGGCAGCCGGTACAGGGCGAAGACCAGCAGAAAAATGCCCATGCAGAGCAGAAAAAAGCCGATCACGCCCGCTTTTTTCCGAAGATAGCGAAGAAAAAAGTCCATTTTTCAGTCGATCAAGTAGCCCTGGCCGAATTTGGTCAGGATAAAGTTTTCCAGCCCGGCGGCGTCCAGCTTTTTCCGCAGCCGGTTCACATTCACCGTCAGGGTGTTCTCGTCCACGAAGCTGTCCGTGGCCCAGAGGCGCTCCATCAGCTTCTCCCGGCTCACCGTCCGGCCCCGGTTCTCCATCAGGGTCAAAAGGATCTTGAACTCGTTCTTGGTCAGCTGGATCGTCCGGTTTTCATAGACCAGGGTCCCGTCCCCGGTGTTCAGCAGGGCCCCCCGGTGCTCCAGTACCGGCATGGCCGCCCCAAAGGCGTAGGCCCGGCGCAGCAGCGCCTGGAGCTTGGCCATGAGGACGCTGATGTGGAAGGGCTTGGCGATAAAATCGTCGGCTCCCAGATTCATGGCCATGACGATGTTCATATTGTCCGACGCGGAGGACAGAAACAGGATGGGCACCTTGGAGACCTGTCGAATTTGGCCGCACCAGTGATACCCGTCGTAAAAGGGCAGGCCGATATCCAGCAGCACCAGATGGGGATCATAGGCCGAAAACTCCCCCATCACGTTCCGGAAGTCTGATACCCGGCGGGTATCCAGGTCCCACAGCCGGGCCTGGTCCTCGATGGCCTGGGCGATGCCCGGGTCGTCCTCCACAATGAAAATCCGGTACATTTCAGCCACCTGCCCGTTCCAGGGCCAGCTCCAACGCGGCCAGGATGGTCTGCTCCCGCACCTGCTCCCGGTCGCCGGAGAAATGGCGCTCCCAAACCGCCGTGCCGTTCCAGTCGGCGCAACCGATAAACACCGTCCCCACCGGGTGGCCGTACTCGTCCCCGTCGGGGCCGGCCAGGCCCGTGACGGACAGGGCCATATCCGCCCGGAGCGCTTCCCGGGCTCCCTGGGCCATGGCCAGGGCCACCTGGGGGGAGACCGCCCCCTCCGTCTCCAGCAGGGAAGCGGGAACATGGAGCAGGTCTCGCTTAATTTGATTTACATAACTTATTATTCCGCCCTTGTAGACCTTGGAGCTGCCGGGAACGGCGGTGAGGGCCTGGCCGATGCCGCCGCCGGTGCAGCTCTCCGCCGTGGCCAGGGTCTTCCCCGCCAGGGCGGCAAGCAGGTCAGAGCAGCGCTTCGTCTTCGTCATAGCGCACCGTCACCTTCTCCACCGACTCCAGGGCCCGCTTGATCAGGGCGGGCCGGTCCAGGGCCGCCTCCGCCTTCCGCACCTGGCCCAGGGTGGGCTTGGTCCGGGGATGCTTGGGGGTAAAGACCGTACAGCAGTCCTCATAGGGCAAAATGGAGGTCTCCAGGGTCCCGATCCGCCGGGCCCGGGTCACGATCTCCTCCTTGTCCATGCCCACCAGGGGCATGAAAATGGGCAGCTCCACCCGCTCCCCCGTCACCGCCATGGCCTCCATGGTCTGGCTGGCCACCTGGCCCAAGTTTTCCCCGGTGATCAGAGCCCCGCAGCCGTCCCGCAGGGCCAGCTCCTGAGCGATCTCCATCATGAACCGGCGCATGATCAGGGTGAAGTATTCCTCCGGGCAGTGGTCCCGGATGGCCTCCTGGATCTCGGTAAAGCCCACGATGTTCACCGTCATCCTGCCGCAGAACCTACTGACCAGCCGGGCCAGCTCCAGGACCTTGTCCTTGGCCAGCTGGGAGGTGTAGGGGTAGGAGAAGAAGTGGACCGCCTCCACCTCCATGCCCCGCTTGGCCATCATATAGGCCGCCACGGGGGAATCGATGCCCCCGGAGAGCAGGCACATGGCCCGGCCCCCCACCCCGGTGGGCAGGCCCCCGGCGCCGGGGGTCGCGGGGCCGTGGACATAGGCAGCCAAATCCCGGATCTCCACATACACCGTGTACTCCGGGCTGTGGACGTCCACCCGGCAATTCGGATGGGCCTCCGCCAGCCGACCGCCGATCTCCTGGGAGATCTGGATGGAGGTCAACGGGAAGGACTTGTCCGACCGCTTGGACTCCACCTTGAAGGAGGCGGATAGATCCAGCTCCTCCCCCAGGTAGGTCTCCACCGCCTGGTAAATGGCGTCCAGGTTTTTTTCGCAGGGACGGCAGCGGCACAGGCTCACCGTGCCGAACACCGTGCCCAGAGCCTCCCAGGCCCCGTCCAGGTCCGCTTCCTCATCCATAGGCTCCACGTAGACCGTGGACTGCATGAGATACACGTCGAAATTGCCGTATTTTTTCACCCGCCGCCGGACATTCTGCCGCAGGCGGTTTTCAAACTGGCGCTTGTTGGCTCCCTTTAGAACCACCTCGCCCAGCTTCATTAAAAAAATCTCTTTCATAGCCGCTCCTTTATTAAACGCCCAGATTCACCATTCGATAGCCGATGGCCTCGGCAATGTGCTGGGGCTGAATTTCCGGACAGTCCTCCAGGTCCGCGATGGTCCGGGCCACCCGCACGATCCGGTCATAGCTCCGGGCGGTGAGGCCCAGGGCCTCGTAGGCCTGGCGCATCAGCTCGGTGCCCTCCGGGGACAGGAGGCAGAACTTCCGCAGCTCCTCCGGCCCCATCCGGGCGTTGCACATCCGTCCCCGGGGCGCGAACCGGCTGTGCTGCCGCTGCCGGGCGGCGTCCACCCGGGCCTTGATGGCGGCGGAGGGCTCCGCCTCCGCCCGGGTCCGCAGGTCTTCAAAGTGGACCGCCGGCACCTCCACCACAATATCGATCCGGTCCAGCAGGGGCCCGGAAATGCGGCCCCGATAGCTCTGCACCGACTGAGGCGAACAGGTGCAGCGGCCCGAGGGGTCCCCGTACCAGCCGCATTTGCAGGGGTTCATGGCGCACACCAGCATCAGCTCCGCCGGATAGGTCACGGAGCCGTGGATTCGGGAGATGGTCACTTCCCCGTCCTCCAAAGGCTGGCGCATCAGATCCAGGGTGTCCCGGTGAAATTCCGGCAGCTCGTCCAAAAACAGCACCCCCTGGTGGGCCAGGGAGATCTCCCCCGGCCGGGGATTGGAACCGCCGCCGGCCAGTCCGGCGTTGGAAATGGTATGGTGGGGCGCCCGGAAGGGCCGCCTGGTCACCAGCGGATGCTGGGCGTCCAGCAGGCCCATGACGGAGTAGATCTGGCTGACCTCTAGGGATTCCTCCCAGGTCATATCCGGCAGAATGGAGGGCAGCCGCCTGCTGAGCATGCTTTTTCCCGAACCCGGCGGGCCGATAAGCAGCACGTTGTGCCCGCCCGCGGCAGCGATCTCCAGTGCCCGCTTCACATTTTCCTGGCCTAAGACGTCTTTAAAATCCAGGCTCTGGATCTTTTCAGGCTGAGGGACCCAAAGGGGCTCCTCGGCAATCTCCCCTTCTTTATTGAGAAAGGCCGCCAGCTGGCTCACGGAGGAAACCGGGTATACCGCCGGTCCCCGGGCCAAGGTCGCCTCGGCGGCGTTCTCCGCCGGGACGAAAATCGACGTGATCCCCGATTTTTTGGCGGACAGGGCCATGGGCAGCACCCCGGGCACAGCCCGGAGCTTCCCGTCCAGGCTCACTTCGCCCAAAAAAGCCCACTCCGGCTTGGGCCGGCGCACCGCCCCACAGGCGCAGAGAATGGAGAGCAGGATGGGCAGATCGTAATGGGTGCCCGCCTTTTTCAAATTGGCGGGGGCCAGATTCACGGTGATGCGGCTGGTGGGAAAGGTCATGCCGCTGGTCTTGATGGCCGCCCGCACCCGCTCCCGAGCCTCCTTCACCGCCGCGTCCGGCAGCCCCACAATGTCAAACCCCGGCAGGCCGTTGGAAAGATAGCACTCCGCGGTCACGGAGATGCCCTGGATGCCCGTAACGCCGAAGGTGTGAACGCTGCAAATCATTTTTCCGCCTCCTCTTTTTTCCTGGATTTCATGATACCGTTTTTTTCCGAAAAACGCAATCCTTTTTTTGCGGTTAGTGGCGCCTAACTTCCGAAATGTGGCAAAAAACCCATTCTCTTTTGTATGTTTCCACGATTTTTTTATGGATCTGCCCATCCCGCACTTTACAAATCGCCGCAAAAGTGATATCATAGTTGCGACAAATTTGAATCCTTATAGGAGGTATTTCATTTTGGCTAGAAAATTCAAAACCATGGACGGCAACACCGCCGCCGCCCACGTCAGCTATGCCTTTACGGAAGTAGCTGGCATCTACCCCATCACCCCCTCCAGCCCCATGGCCGACAACGTGGACCAGTGGGCTGCCGCGGGCCGCAAGAACATTTTTGGCAACCCCGTCAAAGTGGTGGAGATGCAGTCCGAGGCCGGCGCCTCCGGCACGGTCCACGGCTCCCTGGCCGCCGGCGCGCTGACCACCACCTACACCGCCTCCCAGGGCCTGCTGCTGATGATCCCCAATAT
>CANRHF010000139.1 GCA_947630345.1 uncultured Oscillospiraceae bacterium
ACGGCCTGGCCTCCAAGGACACGCCTCCCTCCACGGTCGTGGCCGTGTACAAGGAGCTGGCCAAGGCTGAGCCCAAGGAGCAGTTCACCGTCGGCATCGTGGACGACGTGACCAACCTGAGCCTGGTGGAGGACGAGTCCCCCAACACCGCCGCGGCGGGCACCATCGAGTGCAAGTTCTGGGGCCTGGGCGGCGACGGCACCGTCGGCGCCAACAAGAACTCCATCAAGATCATCGGCGACCACACCGGCAAGTATGTCCAGGCGTACTTCCAGTACGACTCCAAGAAGACCGGCGGCGTCACCATTTCCCACCTGCGCTTTGGCGATAAGCCCATCAAGAGCCCCTACTATGTGAACAAGGCCGACTTCGTGGCCTGCCACAACCCCTCCTACATCACCAAGGGCTTTAAGATCGTCCAGGACGTGAAGCCCGGCGGCGTGTTCCTGATCAACTGCCAGTGGAGCCTGGAGGAGCTGAGCCACCATCTGGATGCCGCCTCCAAGCGCTACATCGCCAAGAACAACATCCAGCTCTACACCATTGACGCCATCGACCTGGCGATCAAGGTAGGCATGGGCAAGCGGACCAACACCATCCTCCAGTCCGCCTTCTTCACCCTGGCGAAGGTCATGCCCGAGGAGGAGGCCATCGCCTACATGAAGGACGCCGCCGAGCACTCCTATCTGAAGAAGGGCCGCGACGTGGTGGAGAAGAACTGGAACGCCATCGACGCCGGCGCCACCGCCTATGAGAAGGTGGACGTGCCCGCCGACTGGGCCGACGCCCAGGACGCCGAGGATGCCACCGTTCTCACCGGCCCGGAGGACACCGTCAAGGTGGTCAAGAACATTCTGACCCCGGTGGACAAGATGGACGGCGACAGCCTGCCCGTCTCCGCCTTCATGGACTATGTGGACGGCCAGTTCGCTCTGGGCGCCGCCGCCTATGAGAAGCGGGGCGTGGCCGTAACCGTGCCCAGCTGGGACGCCGGCAAGTGCATCCAGTGCAACAACTGCGCCTATGTCTGCCCCCATGCCACCATCCGTCCCTTCGCGCTGACCGCCGAAGAAGCGGCCGCCGCCCCCGCGGGCACCAAGACCGCCCCCGTCAAGGCCGGCAAAGGCAAGGGTGTGTACACCTTCGCCATGGCCGTGTCTCCTCTGGACTGCATGGGCTGCGGCGTCTGTGTCGGCGTGTGCCCCACCGACGCCATCACCATGGTGCCTCAGGAGCAGGAGCTCAAGGAGCAGGAAGTCTTCAACTACATGGTCCACGAAGTCTCCGAGAAGAAGGAGCTTCAGGATTCCACCGTCAAGGGCAGCCAGTTCCGTCAGCCCATGCTGGAGTTCTCCGGCTCCTGCGCCGGCTGCGCCGAGACCAGCTACGCCCGTCTGGTGACCCAGCTCTTCGGCGACCGGATGTACATCTCCAACGCCACCGGCTGCTCCTCCATCTGGGGCGGTCCCGCCGCTACCTCTCCCTACTGCACCAACAAGGAGGGCAAGGGCCCCGCTTGGTCCAACTCCCTGTTTGAGGACAACGCCGAGCATGGCTTCGGCATGTACACCGCCCAGGCCGTCATCCGGGAGTCCCTGGCCAACAAGGTCAAGGCCGTCATGGAGAAGACCAGCGACGAGGAGCGGAAGGCTGCCTGCCAGGCTTGGCTGGACACCTATGACGACGGCGAGGCCAACAAGGCCGCTACCAAGGCCCTGATCGCCAATCTGGAAACCAAGGTCTGCTGCGACGACGTGAAGGACATCCTCTCCAAGAAGGAGTACCTGTCCAAGAAGTCCGTGTGGATCTTCGGCGGCGACGGCTGGGCCTACGATATCGGCTTCGGCGGCGTGGATCATGTCCTGGCCCAGAACAAGGACGTGAACATCTTCGTCTTCGACACCGAGGTTTATTCCAACACCGGCGGCCAGGCCTCCAAGGCCTCCAACATCGGCCAGGTGGCCCAGTTCGCCGCCGCCGGTAAGGAGACCAAGAAGAAGAGCCTGTCCGAGATCGCCATGTCCTACGGCTACATCTATGTGGCCCAGGTGGCCATGGGCGCCAACCCCGCGCAGACCCTGAAGGCCATCACCGAGGCCGAGGCCTACCATGGCCCGTCCCTGATCATCGGCTACGCCCCCTGCGAGATGCACTCCATCAAGGGCGGCATGATGCACTGCCAGGAGGAAATGAAGAAGGCTGTGGAATGCGGCTACTGGAACCTGTTCCGCTTCGATCCCTCCAAGCAGACCGGCAAGTTCACCCTGGACTCCAAGGCCCCCAAGGGCGGCTATCAGGAGTTCCTGATGAACGAGGCCCGGTACAGCCGTCTGACCCGGGAGTTCCCGGAGCGGGCCACCACCCTGTTCGCCCGGAACGAGGAGGCCGCCAAGGAGCGCTACGAGCACCTGCTGAAGCTGGTAGAGATGTACAAGGACTAAGGGGCTGCCGCTCTGGGCGGTGGAGAACGGTTCTTCTTCCCCGCCCGGACTCCTGGAAAGTCTGATCCAGTGCTTTTGAATCGTCTGACGGAGGTGCGGATTTCCATTCCCTTCCGCGCCCCCGGCAGAACCAAGCAAAAACTGCCCGCCCCCGGTTTCGGGGGCGGGTTTCGCAAAAGGAGGTAAACATGCGCTGCACCGTGGTGGATATTCGGGGAGACTACGCCACCGTCCACTATGACGACACCGGGGTGGAGTCCGAGGTAGCCATCGCCCTGCTGCCCTTCGGGGTGGATGTGGGGGACCGGCTGAAATTTGAAAATTACGAGTTTACCCGTGAATAGACTTCTGCCCCGGCTGCGGCCGGGGCAGGCTCTTTTAGTTCAGACTCAGCATTTTTTCCAGCGCCGCCAGCTTGACGCAGGTGCAGAACACCTCCATGGCCTCCCGCAGCTCCGAAACCGGGGGCAGGCTGGGGGCGATGCGGATGTTGCTGTCCTCCGGGTCGATGCCGTAGGGGTAGGCCGCGCCGGCGCCGGTCATGGTGACCCCCGCCTCCTTGCACAGCGCCAGGGCCCGCTTGGCGGTGCCGGGGAGGGTGTAAAAGCTGACAAAGTAGCCGCCGGTGGGCCGGTTCCAGTGGGCAAAGCCCAGAGGGTCGATCTCCCGCTCCAGATAGTCGAAGACCACATGGAACTTGGGGCGAACGATCTCCGCTTGGCGCTCCATCAGGGCAATGGTATTTTCCCGGTCCTTTAAATAGCGGACATGGCGGAGCTGATTGACCTTGTCATAGGAGATCATCTGCACGGAAAACAGCTTGGTCAGATACCCGATATTCTCCTCCGACGCGGCAATGCAGGACATGCCGCCGCCGGCGAAGGTGATCTTGGAGGTGGAGGCAAACTCGATCACCAGATCCGGGTTACCCGCCTGGGCGCACAGGGACAAAATATCCGGGAAGGGCACATATTCCCCCTCAAATTCGTGGACGCAGTAGGCATTGTCCCACATCACCGTGAAATCCGGGGCGGCGGGCCGCAGATTCGCGAAGCGGCGGACGGTTTCATCGGAATAAATAATGCCGTCGGGGTTGGAATACTTTGGCACGCACCAGATACCCTTCACCGCCGGGTCCTTCACCAGCTTTTCCACCAGATCCATGTCCGGTCCGGTAGGGGTCATGGGCACCGGGATCATTTCAAAGCCAAAGGAACCGGTGATGGTAAAATGCCGGTCATAGCCCGGGCAGGGGCAGAGAAATTTCACCTTCTCCTCCCGGCACCAGGGCCGAGGGCTGTGGCGCAGACCGTGGGAATAGGCCCGGGCGATCACATCATACATCAGGCTCAGGCTGGAACAGCCGCCAACAAAAACCTGCTCGGGCTTGCAGTCCAGCATATCCGCCCAGTAGGCCTTGGCGCAGGGCAGCCCGGACAACTCTCCGTAATTCCGGGCGTCGATGGCGCCGTCGTAACAGTCTTGGGGGGCGGACAGGACCGTCAGCATTTCGCTGGCCAGGTCCAGCTGGGCGGTGGCGGGCTTGCCCCGGGCCATATTCAGCTTCAGGCCCTTGGCCTTGCAGGCTTCAAAACGGGCCAGCTCCGTCTCATACGCCTGGGCCAACTCCGCCCTCGTTTTGCAAGAATAGGGGGTCACGTCCATCATCCTTTCCTTCCATATGGGTGAGAGTCGCTTTTATTATACGCCCAGCAGCGGAAAAATGCAACATCTGATTCCGCGAAAATTCATTTTCCCCAGCCTTTTTCTTTATTTTTGGTGCCCTTGTACAAATGGAACCATGGAACTTCGGCATTTTTATCTACTTTCACGCCTTGCAATTTTCCCGGTTTTCGCATAAAATTGGGATGTGATTTTTGATATTTTCCTGTTTTTCCGGTGTCGTGGCCACCGCTACGATGGGGCAGGAAAGATGGGAAAATGCAATATCGCCAACCAAAACTTTCATTTTTACCTGCAGAGCAATGAGGGAGGTCATTATGAGCGACATCGTAAAGGTACCCGAAATTTTTGGCAGCGACGTTTTCAATGAGGCGACCATGAAGCAGCGTCTGGCCCCGGAAACCTACTGTGCCTGGAAAAAGTGCATCGAAACCGGCACATCCCTGGAGCTTCCCGTGGCGAACGAGATCGCCGAGGCCATGAAGGCCTGGGCGACGGAGAAAGGTGCCACCCACTATACCCACTGGTTCCAGCCCATGACCGGCATCACCGCCGAAAAGCACGACTCCTTCATCGCCCCCACCGGGGACGGCAAGGTCATCATGGAGTTTTCCGGCAAAGAGCTGGTCCGGGGCGAGCCCGACGCCTCCTCCTTCCCCTCCGGCGGCCTGCGGGCCACCTTCGAGGCCCGGGGCTATACCGCCTGGGACCCCACCGCCTTCGCCTTTGTCAAGGACAACAGCCTTTACATTCCTACCTGCTTCTTCTCCTACACCGGCGCGGCCCTGGACAAGAAAACGCCCCTGCTGCGCTCCATGGACGAGGTCTCCCGGGAGGCTGTCCGAATCCTGCGGCTTTTTGGAGACACCGCCACCAAGCGGGTCACGCCCTCGGTGGGCCCGGAACAGGAGTACTTCCTGATCCCCCGGGATCTGTACGCCCAGCGGGAGGATCTGCGGCTCACCGGCCGCACCCTGTTCG
>CANRHF010000140.1 GCA_947630345.1 uncultured Oscillospiraceae bacterium
CATGATGGCCCGCAGCATGGCGGTCGCGCCGGCCTGGCCGCAGAGGTAGCCGTGGATCACGGCCTTGCACTTGGGCAGCCAAGGCATTTCAACGGCGGAACCGGCGGCCATCACGGCCACCACGTTGGGGTTGACCTCCGCCACGGCCTCCAGCAGATCCACCTGGCTCTGGGGCAGCTTCATGGCGGGCCGGTCCAGGCCCTCGGACTCGGAGATCTCGTCCAGGCCGATGTAGAGCAGGACCACGTCGGCGGTCTTGGCAAGCTCCACGGCCTTCTTCTGCATCTCGGGGTCGCCGGCGCCGCAGCGGGGATAGCCGGCCTCGAAGCCCGTGACGTTCAGATCGAAGGAGCCGATCACGTCCATGGCGTTCTCCACCTTGGTGGGGTTGACCACGGAGGAGCCGGCGCCCTGATACCGGGCCTTCTGGGCAAATTCGCCGATGACGGCCACTTTCGCGCCCTTCTGCAGGGGCAGGATGCCGCCCTCGTTCTTCAGCAGGACGATGGAGCCCTCGCTGGCCTTCTGGGCCATGGCGTGGTGGGCGTCCTTGTCAAAGGGCTTGCCCTTCAGGGGATCCACCGCCGCCCGGGTGGAGAGCATCACGCCCAGCAGCTCGCCGACGCGCTTGTCAACGATCTCCTCGCTGATGCGGCCGGACTTGACGGCCTCCACCAGCTCCAGATCGGAATCGCCGCCGGTGGTGGGCATTTCCAGATGGGAACCGGCCCGGACGCCCTCCACATGGTCATTGGAGGCGCCCCAGTCGGAGACGACGAAGCCATCGAAGCCCCACTCATCCCGGAGGATCTCCTGGAGCAGGTGTTCATTCTCGTTGGCGTAGACGCCGTTGACCCGGTTGTAGGAGGACATGATGGCCTTCGCCTTGCCTTCCTTCACCGCGATCTCAAAACCGGTGAGGTAAATTTCACGAAGGGTCCGCTCGTCCATCACGGAGTCGGAGGCCATCCGGCGCAGCTCCTGGGAGTTGGCGGCGAAGTGCTTGGGGCAGGCGGAGACGCCGTTGGCCTGGATGCCCCGGACGTAAGCGGCGGCCATTTTGCCCGCCAGGTAGGGGTCCTCGGAGAAATACTCAAAGTTCCGGCCGCACAGGGGGCTGCGCTTGATGTTCAGGCCCGGTCCCAGGAGCACGCACACGTCCTGGCTGGCGGCCTCTTCGCCCAGATACCGGCCCATTTCCTCGCCCAGCTCCGGGTCCCAGGAATTGGCCATGGTGGCGGCGGTGGGGAAGCAGGTGGCGGGCACAGAGCCGTTCAGGCCCAGCTGATCGCCGGCGCCCTCCTGCTTGCGCAGGCCGTGAGGTCCATCGGACAGGGTCATGTTGGCGATCCCCAGACGCTTGACGCTCCGGGTCTGCCAGAAGTCCTTGCCGGAGAGGAGATAGCACTTCTCCTCCAGGGTCATCTTCTTGACGTATTCTTGGATGGTCACGTTCATCTCTCCTTAACTAAAATTTTCGGAAGCACTGTCCAAAGGCCAGGATCCCTCGCTGCCCTCGCCTTTGAACAGGGCGAAGGGCCCCCCTCCCGAAGGAGGGAGGCCCAAGAATTTGGGAATGGGGAAGCTTACTTCTTAGCTTCTTTTTTGGTCTCCTTCAGGTACTTCTTAACGGCCAGGAAGGCGCACAGGGCCATCAGCAGATACACGACGACGGAAACCACGTTCAGAATGATCTGCCATGTGGGCATGCTGGCTCCGGAGTTGCCGCCGTAGGCCCGGCTGTTGGCAGTGGTGTAAAGGATGTTGTGAGCGGCTTGACGCATCGCCAGCACAGAGGTGGCGCTGGTCTGGTCGGTCACGTTGCTGAAATCGGTGGCCTGGGGAGTCAGGCAGAAGTCGTTGCCGTTCCGGATCTGGATATCGGCATCCTGATAGCCGTAGCCGCCGAAGTAGTCGGTCAGGACCATGCCACGGAAGCCCCACTCGCCACGGAGAACGGTATTCAGCAGCTCCGTGTTGGCGCCCGCGTACTTATTGCCAATGTAGTTGAAGGAGGACATGACAGCGGTGCAGCCGCCTTCCTTCACGCACAGCTCGAAGGGCTTCAGGTAGATTTCCCGCATGGCCTGCTCGTTGGACCAGGTGCACAGCATGTTGGTACGGTTGGTCTCCTGATCGTTCAGGGCGAAGTGCTTCATGAAGGAGTACACGCCATGCTCAGCAGCGCCCAGGATGGCGTTAGAGGCCATCTTACCGGAGATGAAGCCGTCCTCAGAGTAGTACTCGAAGTTCCGGCCGGCAAAAGCGCTGCGGTGGATGTTCATAGCGGGAGCGTACCAACCGGACACGTCCATCTCGTCCGCCATCTTGCCGATGGAGGAACCAAAGGAGTGGGCCAGTTCGGTGTTCCAAGTACCCGCAATGACCACACCGGCGGGGAAGCCGATGGACGCCTTCTGGGTGAAGTTATTGTTGATGGAGGCGGGGCCGTCGCAGTCCACCTGCTGGGTCTTGCCAATGGAGGGCACAGCCACACTCTGATAACCGCCGGTGGCGATAAGGCTGTTCATCTCGCTAACGGTGAGCTGATCCAGAAGCTGATCCCACTTGGGGTCGTCATAGTCCAGTCCGCGAACATCCGCCAAAGTCAGGCCGTTCTTGGCGCCGGTGGTGGGCATCACGTCGCTGGAATTGTTGAAGTTGGTGGGATCATAGTTGGACTGGTTGTAGAAGCCAGCCTTGGCCTCGGCGCTCATCTCATAGCTGGTAGGAGCGGCGGTGGCGGTTTCAAAGTTGGCGAAGTGGTCGGCACGGGACAGGTAAGTCAGGTCGCCCTGCGCGTAACCAAACACGCTGGTAGCGGTCTGCTTGTCGGTGGACCGGGCGTTGCCCTCACCATAAACCACGGTAGAGGCCACGTTGTAGGTCTTGGAATCGATCACCCGATGAGAATCGGAGTTGATGGAGATGACGTAGTCGCCAGCCTCCAGGACCCAAGCTTTGTTGGTCTGATAGTCGAAGGAAGCCATATCCTCCACCTTGAAGGTGAGGGTCAGGGTTTCGCTATCGCCGGGGTTGAGCATCTTGGTCTTGGCAAAGGCCACCAGGTTGGCGCTGGCCTTCTCAATGCCGCCGTTGGTGTAGGGAGGATTGTAGTAAACCTGCACTACGTCCTTGCCGGCAACGGAGCCGGTGTTCTTAACGGTAACATCGACGCTGATGACGCCGTTGCTCTCCTTAAGCTCACCCATGGTCTGCTCGAAGGTGGTGTAGCTCAGGCCGTAGCCGAAGGGATACTGCACAGTAGCGTCGTAGTCGATCGCACCCTCGGCGGCGGCAGTTTCATAGAACTTATAGCCGACGTAGATGCCTTCCACATAGTTGACGAAGTTGGGGGAGATCTTCGCGCCGTAGGACTCGGGGGAGACGTCATCCAGGTTGGTGTAAGTAAAGTTGCCGATGTTGTTCCAGTAAGGAGTCTGGGTCATATCGTACACGTAGGTGTCGATGGTCTTGCCGGAGGGATTGACCTCACCGGTCAGGATGTGGCCCAGAGCGTTGAAGCCGGTCTGGCCCAGGCCAGGAACCTGAAGAACGGCCTTGATGGAATCGTACTCATCGACCCAACCCAGCTCAAAGGGGTTGGCGGCGTTAATGATCACGATAACATTGCTGAAATCGCTGGTCACGCGCTCGACCATCGCCTTCTCACGGTTGGTCAGCTCCAGGAAGTGCTTGGATGCATCCAGGTCATCGGTGTACTCGCTGAGACGGACGCCGGAGGAACCAAACATGCCGCCTTCGGCAAAAGTGCTTTCCACACTGGGATCAAGGCTGGTGGGCAGGTCGGCGCCTTCGCCGCCGGAGCGGGCAATAACGATCAGGGCGGTGTCAGAGAACGCCTTGGCGTTATCAAAGATGCCGGCAGCCTCATACTCTTCGATGGTGGGCTCGGGGATGGTCCAGTCCTGGCCCCACATACCAACCATGGGACGGGCGCTGCGCCAGTTGGTATAGAAGTCAGTCAGCGTGGTGTTGTAGGAGATGCCGGCGTTGGTCAGGCCCTGAAGCAGAGAAACGGTCTCATACAGGCCGGACAGGGAGCCGGAACCGGTACCACCATACACAGGGTTGGTGGAGGCCCAGCCAAAGGTGTTGACCTTGGGGCCGCTGCCCAGAGGCAGAAGTCCGTCGTTCTTCAGCAGGATGATGCCCTCTTCCGCGATATCCTCGCAGAGGGCGCTGGCTTCGGTAATGCTCTCCTCGCTGATATCGCCGCCATTGCTCAGGGCAAGGTTGACGATGGAGTACACGGGGCCAGTCAGAATTAGGTTGACGATGATCACCAGTGCGACTACAAAGGCGATCCAGGAACCTTTGCGGATCAGCTTCTTCAAGGGCTTGGGAAGCTTGACGACCGCGATGGTGACGATAATGGCCAGCGCAAGCACAATGCCAAGGGCAATCAGCTACCCCTGCATCAGACCTAACGTGGTCTTTACGTCCTCAATGTTGATGCCTAACATTTTTTGGTTTCCTCCTCGTTTAAAAATACTTCTCTCACGATTGGAGGGCGCGCTCGGCCCTCATCGCGGACTAAATATAACATAAATTTCAACCGTTGAAAAGGGGTGTTGCACAAACTGCACGTTTTTTTGCACAATCTGCAATTTCACCCTTTTTTGGGGAAAATCGCCTCGTTATCCTGCATAAAAATTGCGGTTTTCTTTTGTTAACAATGACGACGCCCGGCCGAAATGGCCGGGCGCGACGCTATTTTTGAGGTTCCTCCCGCTCCGGCAGGGGGATCAGCACCTTGAGAACGAACCAGCCGTCCTCCGTGCCCACGGTGGTGGTGCCGCCGTACTTTTTCGCGGTCTGCTGGATGCTTTTCAGGCCGAAGCCGTGGTTGGCCCGGTCCTTTTTCGTGGTCACCGGCAGCCCGCCCTGGTACTCCAGATCCTCCGGGCAGTAGTTCTCCACCTGCAAAAGCAAAAACTGCTTCTGCCCCGTCACCGTCAAGTGGATCATCCGCCGGGATTTGTTTTCCAGCTTCATTTCGCACTCGATGGCGTTGTCCAGGGCGTTGCCGAAGATGGTGCAGATGTCCAT
>CANRHF010000141.1 GCA_947630345.1 uncultured Oscillospiraceae bacterium
TGGGCCGGATCGCCAGGGCGGTGGCCGGCTGCAAAAAAACCCTGAAGGAATTTGACGCCGACATCGTGGTGGGCACGGGGGGCTACGCCAGCTTTCCCGCGCTGTATGCCGGGCATCTGCTGAAGATCCCCACCTGCGTCCATGAGAGTAACGCTTTGCCGGGCCTGACCACCAAGCTGGCCACCGCCTTCGCCGACCGGGTGCTGGTCTGCTTTCCCGAGAGCGCCCAGTACTACCGGGACCCCAAAAAGGTAGAAGTGGTGGGTATGCCGGTGCGCCGGGAGTTTCTCTTCGGCAAAAAGGAGCAGGCCAAGAAGGAGCTGGGCTTGACGGGCCGCCCCGTGGTGGTTTCCGCTTTTGGAAGCCAGGGAGCCAGGGATATGAACCTGGTCATCGGGGAGTTGTTCCGTCTGGAGAAGGACCAAGGGTTTCCCTTTCACCACATCCACGCCGTGGGCAGCTACGGCTGGGAATGGATGCCGGATCACGTCCGGGCGCAGGGCGTGGACTTGGCGCGCGCTCCCGAGATCGATATGCGTCCGTACATCTATGATATGCCCCAGGTGATGGCGGCGGCGGATGTGTATATCGGCCGGGCGGGGTCCTCTACCTGCAACGAAATTGCCGCCAGTGGAGTGCCCTGTATTTTGATCCCCTCGCCCAACGTGACCAACAATCACCAGGAGCACAACGCCCGGGTCCTGGCGGACGCCGGCGGCGCGGTGCTGCTTCCCGAGAAGGAATGTGACGCCAAGCGGCTGATGCAGGAGATCCAAAGCCTCCTGGAGGATGAAAAGCGCCGCCAGGCCATGTCCGCCGCCCTTCAACGGCTGGCGGTGCCGGACTCGGCCCAACGGATCTGCCGGATCATGGCGGAACTGACCGCCAAGGACTGATACCAAAGGAGTATTCCAAATGGAGCCAAGACAGAATAAACCCCGCTCCAACCAGAGGGGGACAACCCAGGCGGCCAAACAGGGGAAGCGGGCCGGCGCCCAAAAGCCCGCCTCCGGCGGCGCTCAGCGGCGTTCCGCGGCCCGTTCTTCCGCCCCCGCCGGGAAGCGGACCCCCGCCCGGACCTCCGACCGGGAGGCGGCAAGGAGAAAGACCCGACGGAGGACCGCCGAGACCAAGCCGGATCCCCAGGCCCCCCGGGTGGTATACGTTCCGGCGGCCCCCTTCAGCCGGGGAAAGTTGCTGCTGCAGCTGACCACGGTGGTGGCGGTGGTGCTGGCCTTGACCTTCGGCGTGTCCATTTTCTTCCGGGTGAAGAACATCACCGTGGACGGCGCGGTGAAGTACAATGCCTGGGAGATCCAGCAGGCCTCCGGCATCCGGGAGGGGGACGGCCTGATGACCTTCGGCAGGACCGTTGCCTGCGGGAAAATTAAGTCCCTTCCCTATGTGGATACGGTTCGGATTGGTATAAAATTGCCGGATACGGTAAATATTGTGATTACGGAGTTCGATGTCCTCTATGCCGTCCGGGATGAGAGCGGCAGCCGGTGGCTGATGACCGCCGACGGGAAGATCATCGACCAGGTGGACAGCGCCCTGGCGGCGGACCATACCGAGGTGATCGGCGTCCGGCTGCTGCTTCCGGGGAAGGACCAGGAGGCCCAGGCTCTGGAGGACGCGCCGCCTGCCCAGGCCACCGGGGAGTCCGCGCCTCAGACGGTGCGGGCCAGCGACCGGCTTTCCGCGGTGCTGAGCATCGCCCAGTATTTGGAGAAGTATGGGGTCATCGGTCAGGTGGCCAGCATCGACGTGACGAATCTGGGCAGGATCGAGCTGCAATACGGCCAGCGGTTTTTGGTGCAGCTGGGGGACGCTACCCAGCTGGAGTACAAGATCCGCTGCATGAAATCCGCCATTGACGAAATGGAGGATTACGAGAGCGGAGAGCTGGATATCAGCTTTACCATCCGCCCGGATGAAATCATCTACACCCCTCAGAACTGAAACACAACGGGTTTTTTTGTAAAAACTTCAAGAAAAATGAGAATATCTATTGACCAAATTGGATTTTGGGGATAGAATATAGAAGTAAGATTGCATTTCCTGGCAGGACCCCCTGCAAAATATACATAGGAGGAGAGCATATGTCTGAAAGTTTCCAGGAGCGCGTGGTAAAAATCAAGGTCATCGGCGTTGGCGGCGCTGGCAACAACGTCATTAACCGGATGATCGAAGCCGGTGTCACCGGCGTGGATTTTATCGTGGTAAACACGGATAAGCAGGACTTGAATAAGTCCATCTGTAAGAATAAGATCCAGATCGGTGAAAAGCTCACCGGCGGCATGGGCGCGGGCTCCAAGCCGGACGTGGGCAAGAAGTCCGCGGAGGAGAGCCGGGCGGCCATCGCCAAGGTTCTGGAGAATACGGACATGGTCTTTATCACCGCCGGTATGGGCGGCGGCACCGGCACCGGCGCGGCGCCCATCGTGGCGGACCTGGCCCACGAGGCCGGGATTCTCACCGTCGGCGTTGTGACCAAGCCCTTCCGCTTTGAGGGCGCCAACCGGATGCGCCAGGCCGAGCAGGGCATCGCCGAGCTGTCCGGCCGGGTGGATTCCCTGATCATCATTCCCAACGACCGGCTGAAATACGTCACCGATCAGAAGATCACCTTCGCCAATGCTTTCGGCATTGCCGACGATGTGCTGAAGCAGGCCGTCACCTCCATTTCCGAACTGGTTGGCTTCTCGGACCGGGTCATTATCAACCTGGACTTTGCCGACGTTTCTGCCGTCATGAAGGACGCCGGTCGGGCACACATGGGCGTGGGCGTCGCCACCGGGCGGGAGAAGGCCGAGCAGGCCGCCCAGGCCGCCGTGGCCAGCCCCCTGCTGGAGACCTCCATCAACGGCGCTACCGGCGTGCTGGTGAATGTCACCGGCTCCTCCGAGCTGACCCTGGACGACGTGGAGACCGCCGCCGGCATCGTGCAGGAGGCTGCCAACCCCGACGCCAATATCATCTTCGGCGCCACCTGCGCGGATGATTTCGAGGATCAGATGCGGGTCACGGTCATCGCCACCGGCTTTGAGCAGGGCATGGAGAGCGTTCCCGTGGATGCGCCCAAGGCTGCCAAGGAGACCTCCGCCAACGGCGCCAAGCCCGCCCAGAAGACCGGCGACATCGGCGACATCGACGAGATCTTGAAGCTGTTCAATCGCTGAGCGATCGGCAATACGCATCCCGGGCGGAAGTCCGGGATGCTTTTTTGGAGGAAGCGCCATGAATTCCTATCGCGCCCTGGCATCCTGCTATGACCGGCTGACCTGGGATGTGGACTATCCGGCGGTGGTGACCTTTTACCGGCGGCTGCTGGCCCTGGACGGCCTGACGCCTAAGACTGCCCTGGATCTGGCCTGCGGAACCGGCAGCGTGGCCCTGCTCCTGGCCGACATGGGCCTGCGGGTGACGGGAGTGGATCAGTCCGAGGAAATGCTCACCGTGGCGGCGCAGAAGGCCCAGGACCACCCCAATCCCCCTTATTTTGTCCATCAGCGGCTCCAGGACCTCCACGTTCCTCGGGCGGCGGACCTGGCGGTGTGCGCCCTGGACAGCCTGGACTATTTGACAGATCCGGAGGACTGCCGGCGGGCCATTCGGCGGGTTTACAAGGCCCTGAATCCCGGCGGCTGCTTCCTGTTCGACGTGAATACCCCGGAAAAGCTCCGGGCCATGGACGGCCAGGTGTTTCTGGACGAGGATGAGGAGGTTTTCTGCGTCTGGCGGGGGGAGTTTGACGAAAAAACCAACATCTGCTCCTATGGAATGGACATTTTCCGCCGGGAGGGCCGCTTCTGGCGGCGGGATTTTGAGGAACACCGGGAGTACGCTTACGCCCAGGTTCAGCTGACCGCCTACCTCCGGGAGGCGGGATTCCGAAGCATCCGGGTGTTTGGGGACCGGCGGCTGGAACCTCCGGGACCGGAGGAGCAGCGGATCTATTTTATGGCAAGGAAGGGAACCTTTCGATGAAGGACTATATCGTGCGGGGCATCAGCCTGGACGGCTTTGTAAAGGCCACTGCCATCCGCTCCACGGACCTGGTGCGCCGGGGTGCGGAGATTCAAAAGACCGCTCCAAACGCCACGGCTGCCTTCGGGCGAGCGCTGACGGCGGCCTCGATGATGGGGAACCTGCAGAAGGTGGAGAACGGCTCCATGACCCTGCAAATCAAAGGCGGCGGGCCCATCGGCACGATCCTGTGCGTCTCCGATGCAGTTGGAAACGTCCGGGGCTATGTGACGGAGCCCCGAGTCCCGCTGGTGGAGAAGTACCCGGGCAAGCTGGACGTGGGAGCCACCGTGGGCAAGGACGGGACCCTGACCGTGATCCGGGACCTGCAAATGAAGGAACCCTATGTGGGCACCATCCCCCTGGTTTCCGGGGAGATCGGGGACGACGTTACCGCCTACTTTGCCCAGAGCGAGCAGGTGGCCACCGCCTGCGCCCTGGGAGTCCTGGTGGACCGGGATCACACGGTGAAAAACGCCGGGGGATACCTCCTTCAGCTTCTCCCCGGGGCGCCGGAGGAAACCATCCAGGCCCTGGAGCGGGGGATCCAGCGCTCCGGGGCGGTCACCGCCATGCTGGAGGCGGGCATGACTCCGGAGGACATTCTGGGGGCGGTCTGCGGCGAGCTGGGGGTGGCGTTTTTGGAGACGACCCCGGTGTGCTACAAGTGCTATTGCTCCCGGGAGCGGGTCAGCGCGGCCCTGCTGAGCCTGGGCCGGGAGGAGCTGACCGAAATCGCGGGGGAGGGGAAGACCTTTCCGGTGGAGTGCCAATTCTGCGACACGGTGTACAGCTTTACCCCCTCGGACCTGCGGGAGCTGCTGGAGCGGGCGTAGAAAAATGCCGAAAAAACCGAGGGGCAAAATCGAAAAAAGTGCTTGACAAAAAGCCCTTGTCTGTGTATAATAAAACCCGTCGCTGAGAGGCCAACGCTTCCCGGCAGGTAGGGGAGCATAGCTCAGCTGGGAGAGCACATGCCTTACAAGCATGGGGTCACAGGTTCGAGCCCTGTTGTTCCCACCAT
>CANRHF010000142.1 GCA_947630345.1 uncultured Oscillospiraceae bacterium
GGATGCTCTACGCCGCCAAGGTGCTTGCCGGGGCGGCGGCGGATCTGATGGTCGATCCGGCCCTGCGGCGGCAGGCCCGGGAAGCTTTCGAGAAGGCCACCCCCGGCGGATATGACTGCCCCATCGGCAGCGAGGTCGTTCCGGAATAGATTTGCGCCTCCAGCAATTTACACTGCCCCATGAAAAACAGGCAGTAGACAAAAAGCCCCCTGTTGTAGGAGAAGGACTACGGCAGGGGGTATTATTATAGGGAAATGGAAAAGCCAGCCGGGGAGCTTCCCCGGCTGGCGATTTGGATGGCGGCAGGGCGGCGTATCCTGCATCTCAGGTTCCCTCTCGGGAGCGGTAGGAGCCTTTCTACCCTCGCCACATTTTACAGCTCTCTAAGCGCCTGCTCCAGGGCGGTTTTGGAGGTGGTCTCGGCGTCCTTCCATTTGACGATCTTGGCCGGGCACCCGGCCACCACCGCGCCGGGCGGCACGTCCCGGGTGACCACCGCCCCGGCGGCCACCACCGCCCCGGCGCCAATGCGGACGCCCTCCAGCACCACGGCGTTGGCGCCAACCAGCACCTCGTCCTCCACCACCACCGGCGTGGCCGAGGCGGGCTCGATGACACCCGCCAGCACCGCCCCAGCGGCGATATGGCAGTTTTTCCCCACGGTGGCCCGGCCGCCCAGGATGGCGCCCATGTCGATCATGGTGCCCTCCCCCACCTCCGCGCCGATGTTCAGGATGGCACCCATCATGATGACGGCGTTCTTCCCGATCTTCACCTGCTCCCGGAGAATGGCGCCGGGCTCGATCCGGGCGGGAATGTCCTTCAGGTCCAGCATGGGAATGGCGGAATTGCGGCAGTTGTTCTCCACTTCATAATGCTCGATCTTTTCCCCGTTGGCCTCCAGCACCGGGCCGATGTCCCGCCAGTCCCCAAAAATCAGTTTGCAGCCCGGGGCGGCGGGAAAAACATGACACTTTGGAAAGTCCACCGGGGTCTTTTCCCACAAATAGACCTTCACCGGGGTCTTTTTCTCGGAGGTGCGGATGTATTCGATGATCTGCTGGGCATTCATAGGGATCGCTCCTTTCCTTTTCCCCATCATACCATCTTTTTGTCCGAAACACAAGAGGGGGAAATTGACATTGACCAGGAAATGCTTTATAATGAGTGCCAAGGAGGCGAGGGATATGCAAATCATCGACGACCGCCGCGCGCTTCATCAGATCCCGGAGCTGGATCGGGAGCTGCCCGGCACCATGGCCTATTTGCGGAAGGGCCTGGAGGGGCTCTCCTGCCAGGTGTTCTCCCCCATGGAGGGGGCGTTGTGCGCCTGGTTCGACTTTGGGCAGGACAGCGCCATCGCCTTCCGGGCGGACGCCGACGCCCTGCCCATCCACGAGCAGACCGGGCTGCGCTTTGCCTCCCGGTACCCCGGCAAGATGCACGCTTGCGGCCACGACGGCCACATGGCGATCCTGCTGGAGCTGGCCCGGCGGCTGGACAAAAAAACCGCCATGCCCCGGAACATTCTGCTGGTGTTCCAGCCGGCGGAGGAGACCACCGGCGGAGCCAAGGACCTGTGCGCCACCGGGCTGTTCAAGCAGTACCGGGTGGAGGCAATCTTCGCTCTGCACCTGTGGCCCGGCCTGGAGGCCGGGACCGTGGCCAGCCGGAAAAATGAGATGATGAGCCGCTCCTGCGAGGTGAAGGTGGATATCATCGGCCGACCCGCCCACATTGCCAAGGCGGAGGAGGGGATCGACGCCATGGCCGCCGGGGTGGAGTTCTACCGCCGGGTCATGGCTATGGAGGGTGCTCTGCCCAAGAATATCTACCGGGTGCTGAAATTCGGGAAGATGGAGAGCGGCACGGTGTGCAACGTGATCTCCGGCCACACCCGGCTGGAAGGGAGCCTGCGGGTCTTCCAGGACGACGTCTTTTACAGTATGCGGGCGGGCATCGTCTCCGCCGGCAAAGAGGTGGAGCGGAGCTACGGCTGCACCGTGAATATCTACATGAACGACGGCTATCCCGCCATCATGAACCCCCCGGCGCTGTATGACCGGGTGCGGAAAGTGGTGGACTTCTCCGAGCTGGCGGCTCCCAGTATGATCACCGAGGATTTCTCCTGGTACCAGAAGTCCCTTCCGGGGCTGTTCTTCTTCCTGGGAGTGGGGGACGTCCCCGCCCTGCACTCGGACAACTTTGACTTTGACGAAGGCATTCTGATCAAGGGTGTGGAATTCTTCGAGGCCCTGGCGGAGGGGTTCCAATGATCCCCCAGAGTCCGCGGATGGCCCAGCTGGTCCCCAGCGGCATCCGGGCCTTTACCGCCCTTGCCAAGACCGTCCCGGGATGTATCGAGCTGACCCTGGGGGAGCCGGAATTCGACACGCCCCAGCCCATCAAGGACGCCGCCTGGGCCGCCCTCCAAGCCGGGCAGACCCACTACGCCCCCAATCAGGGCCTTCCGGCGCTGCGGGCGGCGGTGGCCGCCTTTGAGGCGGACCGGGGCTTCGCCTGCACGGAAAAGCAGGTGCTGATCACCGCCGGGGCAACGGGGGCCCTGTTCACCGCGTTCCTGGGGACCCTGGGGCCGGGGGACGAGGTGCTCATCCCCACCCCCGCCTTCCCTCTCTATGAGACCCTGGCCCATTTGGCTCAGGCGACCCCGGTCTTTTTGCCCACCGAAAAATGGGGCTACCAGCTTCCCGCCGAGGCGCTGGAGAAGGCCCTCACCCCCAGAACCCGGGCCATCGTTCTCAACAGCCCCAACAATCCCACCGGGGTGGTCTACACCCGGGAGACGCTGGCGGATATAAAAAAAGCGGTGCTGGGGAGGCCCATCACCCTGATCTGCGACAATGTGTACGCCCCCCTCACCCCCAACGCGCCGGATCTGACCCTGGACCCGGAACTGGCGGGGCAGATCCTACTGTGCCAGAGCTTTTCCAAGCCCTACGCCATGACCGGCTGGCGGGTGGGCTATCTCATCGGGCCGGAGGAAACGGTCGCCCGGCTGGTGCTGCTGGGAGCGGCGGCGGTGGCAAGCGTACCCACCTTTTTGCAGACCGCCTGCGTCACCGCCCTGACCCTGTCCCCCGCCCACATGGCGGCGGAATACGCCCGGCGGCGGGAATACGTCTGCCGCAGGCTCCGGGAAATGGGGCTGTCCTTCCCCGAGCCGAAGGGCGGCTTCTACGTCTTTCCGGATATCGCCCGGTTCGGCCTGTCTTCAGACGAATTTTGCCGCCGGATGATCCGGGAGGCGGCGGTGGCGGCGGTGCCCGGAAGCTGCTTCGGCGGCGAGGGGCACATCCGGATCTCCTACTGCTGCGGCGATTCCCAGCTGGCGCTGGGCTTAGACCGGCTGGAAGCGTTCCTGAAAACATTGTGAGCGGGACCCTGGGGGTCCCGCTCCGTTTTTTGTGGAGTATCATAAAATGCGCCTTACGGTCCCGCCGAGGTCCCCGGCGCGGTGGTCCCGGGGGCCGTGGTCCCCGAGTCGGTACCGTCCGGGCCCGTGGCCGGCGGCGTGGAGCCGTCGCCTGTACCGGTGGCGGTACCGTCGGTAGGCTCCCCGGTGGGCTCCGAGGCGGCGGGCTGGCCCGGCACGTTCCGCAGGGTGTAGAAAAACACGTTGTCACGGGCGGGGGTCAGCCCCGTCATCAGACCTCGGGTGGCGTAGATGGCATAGCTGCGGAAGAGAATGGGAATCAGCCTGCCCTCGTTCATGATCTTCTGGTGCAGATTGTAGTAATTGCCCCGGTTTGCCAGGGCCTCCAGGCACAAACTGTAGGTCGCCAAATCGTCCATGGCCCCATAGCTCAGGGTGCCGGTGACGTAGAAAAAGGCGGACAGGTCCATATTGGCGGACAGCTTGGTCTGGGACAGGTACAGCTCGTAATTCCGCTCCGCCAGCCGGGTTAGAAAGTTGGCGCTGCTGCACTCCACAATCTGCACCACCAGCCCCCCGGCGGTCAGCATTTCGGCAATGGCCTTTGCCACCCGGAGACGGAGGCTGTCGTCGGCGTTCACCAGCAGCCGCACGGTCTCCCCGACCGCCCCGGCGGAGGCAACCGCTTGGGAGAATTTCTCGGCGTCGTAGCCGTAGCGGGCGGCCAGGCCCGCGCTGTAGTAGGGAGACTGGGGAGAAGCGGGCAACGTGGCGCTCCGGGCGAAGCCCCGGTAGTTGTCCTCCACCAGGGTGTCCCGGTCGATGGCGAAGGTGATGGCGGACTGGAGCTTGTACTCCTGGAAAAACTCGCTCTCGTTGTTGCAGGCCATGTACAGGAAAATACCGCTTTCGCAGTCCCACAGCTCATAGTCGCTGCGGAAATCGGCGTAGGTATCGGTGCCCGGGTCGGCGCAGACCAAGCCCACGTCGGAAAACTGAAACTGATCCCGGATCTGGGAGTTGCTCTCCGCCTGGACCAGCGGGATGGAGGAAGCGGTGACGGGGAGCGTCGCCTGGCACCACCAGCTCGGATTGCGGCGGAGCCGCATGCCGCCTGTGGTGCGGTTCAGCAGGTACGGACCGGTGCCCAGGGGCTGCTGGGCATTGATCTCGCTGGCCTTCACAATGGGCACGTCCAGCAGAATGGGCAGATCCTCATAGGCGGTGTCCATGGTCACCACCACCGTGGCGCCCTGAGCTACCGCGGAGACCATGTGGAAAAACCGGCCCTGGTACACCGAGCCCTGGCCGGACTTGGCGAAGGTGAGACACGCCGCCACGTCCTGGGCGGTCACTGGGGTTCCGTCGGAAAAGGTGGCGTCGTTGAGATAGAAGGTGTAGGCCATCATATCCTGGGACACGGTGTACTCCCGGCAAAGGATGGGCTGGGCGGTGTAGCTCCGGTCCACGGCGAAGAGCCCCTGATAGATCAGGGAGAACAATGTGCGGTTGGTATAGTCCGTGCAGGTCAGGGGGTTGAGGGACCGGTCCGAATAGTACACCAGGGAAAAGGACTGCTCCTCTCCCCCAAGGGTCGGCTCGCTGGTGGGAGAGGTGTCCCCCT
>CANRHF010000143.1 GCA_947630345.1 uncultured Oscillospiraceae bacterium
ATTTCATGTTCCGGCGCGGGCAATTCCAAATCCGCGTAATAGTATTGCTCCCGTCCGGGATGTTCGTTCATCAGTTCTGTATTCAGTTGTTACTTGGGTTCGTATCTATCTTCAAAGGGAAAAAGCCGTTTTTTCATCTACAAATTTGAAACTTCGCAAAACGGCTTTAGGGCAGCAAAAAAGCCCGATAAAATCGGGCTTTTTGCCGGGTACATCTTTTTCGTACCCTTTTGATGGCGGAGAAGGAGGGATTTGAACCCTCGATACCCTTTTGGGGTATACACGATTTCCAATCGTGCGCGCTCGGCCAGCTACGCGACTTCTCCCTGTCCAGCCCGAATATCATACCCTATTCGGGCCGGTTTGTCAAGTCCCAATTTTTCGTCCCGCTAAAAATCGCTCCATTTTCTCATCTTTCCAATCTCATTGACAAGGAGACGGAAAAATGGTATAGTAATGGTACAATTAAAGACCTGAGTGCCCCTTGGCCCGGTTCGGACCCTGGGGAGAATAGGGAATCCGGTGCGAATCCGGAACGGTACCGCCGCTGTATGCGCGGAGGTTGGCAGCAGGACGAAAGTCGGTCATTGGCGCAAGCTGAGAAGGCGCTGTCAAACCTGGGAGGCGCAAGTCAGAAGACCTGCTTGGGTGATGGCCCTCTTGGATAGGGTCGGATTGTGTGCGGAAATGCGGCCGCGGCAGCTTTGACTGCCGCGTTTTTTATTTTGGGGGTGAGGACTTGGTCCTGAGCGGCTACGGGCACGGCGGGGACATTTACCGGAATCAGGTCCGGCTGGACTTTTCCGCCAATGTCAACCCCCTGGGGACCCCGCCGGAGGTCCGGGAGGCGGTACGGAAGGCTGCTGAGTTCCTGGCCCCCTACCCCGACCCCTACTGCGGCGCCCTCCGGGCCAAGCTGGCCGCCCGACTGGGGGTGGAAGAGAACGCCATCCTCTGTGGAAACGGAGCGGCGGAGCTGATCTACTCCTTTGCCCTGGCCTTGGCGCCCCGGCGAGCTCTGGTGCCTGTGCCCAGCTTTTCGGAGTACGCAGCCGCTTTGGACGCGGCGGGGTGCCGGGTCCTTCCCTTTCCCCTACCCCGGGAGCGAGGCTTCCAAGTGGGCGAAGAAATTCTCTCCGCCATCAGCCGGGATGTGGACGCCCTGATCCTGTGCAACCCCAACAACCCCACGGGCCAGTGTGTTGCCCCCGGCCTGCTGGTCCGAATCTTGGAGCGGTGCCGGGAAACCGGGTGCTTCCTACTGCTGGACGAGTGCTTTTTAAGCCTTGCGGACCGGGAAGCAGCCTTCTCTCTCCTGCCCCTCCTGGCTCCCGGCGATCCGGTGGTGATCCTGCGGGCCTTCACCAAGCTCTACGGCATGGCGGGGCTGCGTCTGGGCTACTGCGTCTGCCGAAACCCGGCGCTTCTGGAGCGAATGTCCCGGTTTCAGCAGCCCTGGAACGTCTCCACCCCCGCCCAGGCGGCGGGGCTGGCGGCTCTGGACTGCGGAGACTTTGTCCGGGAGACCCTTGCCCTCCTTTCCGAGGAACGGCGGTTCCTGGAGGCGGGGCTCCGGGAGTTGGGCATTCCTTTTCTTCCGAGTAAGGTAAATTTTCTGCTCCTCCAGGGGGATGCCGACTGGGGAGCGCGGCTCCTGGCCCAGGGAATTTTGATCCGGCGCTGCGGAAACTACCCCGGGCTGACGGCGCGGGATTACCGCGTCGCCGTCCGCACCCGCCCGGAAAACCGGGCCCTGCTGGCCGCCCTAGCTTCTTTAAAAAACCGCAAGGAGGAATGATCAAATGCCGGAAAACAGCTACTCCTTTTTTCAAAATACCGCCTGCAAATACTTCCCCTGCCACAAAACCGGGCACCCAGAGGATTTTAACTGCCTGTTCTGTTACTGCCCCCTCTACGCCCTGGGGGACCGGTGCGGCGGCAATTTCCGCTACACCGCCAAAGGAATCAAGGACTGCTCTAACTGCCTGGTCCCTCACAGTCCCGGAGGATATCAGCGGATCTTGAGCCGGTTTTCCGACATCTCCGCCCTGGCCAGCCGCCCGGGAGAGCCGCCCGCCAGAACCCTCGGTACCCCCAGGGTCCTGCTGGCGGGGGTGCATAGCGGCTGCGGCAAGACCACTGTCACCTGCGCCGTTTTGCAGGCGCTGGTCCATCGGGGGCTGAAGGTGGGCGCCTTCAAATGCGGCCCGGACTACATCGACCCCATGTTCCACAGCCGGATCATCGGCGCCAAAAGCGCCAATCTGGACAGCTTTTTCCTGGATGAGAATACCCTATGCTATCTTTTGGCGAAAAACAGCCAAGATCGGAATGTGAGCATCCTTGAGGGGGTCATGGGCTACTACGATGGCCGGGGCCTGGATTCCACCCAGGGCAGCACCTATGAAATTGCCCGGATCACTTCAACGCCCACAGTACTGGTAGTGGACGCCCGGGGAGTCTCCCTTTCAGTGCTGGCGGCCATTCAGGGCTTCGCAGGTTTCCGGCCGGACAGCGGCATACGAGGCGTGATTCTGAATCAGTGCGGGGAGCGGGCCTATGGACCCCTCCGGGAGGCGATCCTTCGGCAGTTTGACGGCAGGATCCGGCCTTTGGGGTATCTTCCCCGGCTGCCGGAGGCGGCGCTGGAGAGCCGCCACCTGGGTCTGGTCACCGCTCAGGAGATCGGAAATCTCCGGGAAAAGCTGGCGCTGCTGGCCGCCCAGGCGGAAAAAACCATCGATCTGGAGGGCCTGCTGGAGCTGGCCCGGACGGCCCCCGCGCCGGAATACACGCCGATCGTCTTCCCCCGCCTGCCCCAGGCGCGGATCGCCGTGGCCCAGGACGCCGCCTTCTGCTTTTACTACGAGGACAATCTGACCGCCCTGCGGGAGCTGGGGGCCGAGCTGGCGCCCTTCAGCCCCCTGACGGACCCGGCCCTGCCGGAGAATATCCAGGGCCTGTACCTCGGGGGCGGCTATCCGGAACTGTACGCCGAGGTGCTGTCGAAAAATGGCTCTCTCCGCTCCTCTGTCCGGGCGGCCCTGGAACGGGGCCTGCCCTGCGTCGCCGAGTGCGGGGGCCTTCTCTACCTGGCGGAGTCCTTACATGGCCATCCCATGGTGGGCTTCCTGCCGGGAAACGGGGAAAACACGGGGAAGCTGACCCGCTTTGGCTATGTCACGTTGACCCCCAAGGCGGACAGCCTCCTGTTCCGGGCCGGGGAGCCGGTCCCCGCCCACGAATTTCACTACTATGACCTGCCCGATCCCGGCAGCGCCCTGACTGCTAAAAAGGCGGACGGGCGCCAGTGGGACTGCGGCTTCGCCACGCCCCGGCTCTACGCCGGATTCCCCCACATCCACTTCTATGCCCGCCCGGCCCTGGCGGAGCGGTTCTACCGGGCCTGTTTGGAGGAAAAGAACCATGTTTGAAATTAGAACGCCTATGGAAATTGAAAACCGGAGCATGGAGATCATCACAGCGCTTCTCGGAGACCGGTCCATTGCCCCGGAAAACGAGGCGGTGGTCAAGCGGGTCATCCACACCACCGCCGACTTTGACTACGCCGACAACCTCCGCTTCTCCCCCGGCGCGGTGGAAAAAGGTCTTTCCGCACTGAGAGCCGGCTGCGATATCGTGACGGACACCACCATGGCCCTTGCCGGCATCAACAAGACCGCGCTTGCCAAGCTGGGGGGCCAGGTTCACTGCTTTATCGCCGACCCCGACGTGGCCCTACAAGCCAAGGCCCGGGGCGTCACCCGCTCCTACGCGGCCATGGAGAAGGCGGCCCAGCTGGAAAAGCCCTGTATCTTCGCCATCGGCAACGCCCCCACGGCCCTGCTGTCCCTCCACGACCTGATGGCCCAGGGGAAGCTGGCGCCGGAGCTGATCATCGGGGTCCCGGTGGGCTTCGTCAACGTGGTGGAGAGCAAGGAGTTACTCTTGTCCGACGATGTTCCCTACATCGTCGCCCTGGGAAGGAAGGGCGGCAGCAACGTGGCCGCCGCCATCTGCAACGCCCTGCTCTACCAAATCGCGAGATGATGGAGGAATACATCGTCAAGGAGGGCAAGCGCCTCCGGCTGGGCTATACCACCGGCTCCTGCGCCGCTGCCGCGGCCAAGGCGGCGGCCTGGATGCTGCTCACCGGCCGGCCCCGTGAAATGATTGGTCTGATCACCCCCAAAGGCATCCGGCTGGAACTGGAAGTGACGGACATCTCCATGGAACCGGGGCGGGTCTCCTGCGCCGTGGTCAAGGACGGCGGGGACGACCCGGACATCACCACCGGCGCCCACATCACCGCCACGGTCGTCCGGGCAACCCGGCCCGGGGTGGAAATATTGGGCGGGCCGGGGGTTGGCCGGGTCACGAAACCGGGGCTGGACCAGCCCGTGGGCGCGGCGGCCATCAACTCCGTCCCCCGGCGGATGATCCGAGAGAATGTGGAGGAGGTCTGCCGCCTGCTGGATGAGCCAGGCGGGCTGACCGTCACCATTTCCGTGCCGGGCGGCGGGGAGCTGGCGAAAAAGACCTTCAATCCCCGGCTGGGCATCGAGGGCGGCATCTCCATTTTGGGCACCACCGGCATGGTGGAGCCCATGAGCGACCAGGCGCTGATCGACACTATTCGGGTGGAGCTGCGTCAGCGCCGGGCCACCGGGGCAGAATACGCGCTGCTGACCCCCGGAAATTACGGCGCGGATTTTCTGCGGGACGGTCTGGGCGTGGATCCAGTGAAATCGGTGCAGGTGTCCAATTTCATTGGGGACAGTCTGGACCTGTGCCGGGAGCTGGGCTTCCGGGGCGCGGTGCTGGTGGGCCATGTGGGCAAGCTGGTGAAGCTGGCCGGCGGGATGCTGAACACCCACTCCAAATACGGCGACTGCCGGATGCCCCTGCTCACCGCCCAGGCCGCCGCCTGCGGCGTCTCCTCCGATACGGCCCAGGCCATGCTCTCCGCCGTCACCTGTGACGAGGCCATCCGCATTGCCCGGGAGGCGGGGGTGA
>CANRHF010000144.1 GCA_947630345.1 uncultured Oscillospiraceae bacterium
CGTTGTCCTGCCGGTGGAGCAGGCGGTATTCCGAGCGGCTGGTCATGATTCGGTAGGGCTCCTCGGTGCCCTTGGTCACCAGATCGTCAATGAGAATGCCAATATAGCCCATGTCCCGGGTGATGATCACGGGCTCCTTCCCCTGGACGCTTCTCGCGGCGTTCACCCCCGCCAGCAGCCCCTGGACGGCGGCCTCCTCATAGCCGGAGGTGCCGTTGAACTGCCCCGCGCCGAACAGGCCCGGCACGGTCTTGCACTCCAGGGTGGCGGCCAGCTGGGTGGGGTCTAAACATTCATATTCGATGGCGTAGGCCGGGCGCATCATCTCCGCCCGCTCCAAACCGGGGATGGTGTGGAGCATCCGCAGCTGCACGTCCTCCGGCAGGCTGCTGGACAGGCCCTGGATATACAGCTCCTCCGTGTCCAGTCCGCAGGGCTCCACAAAGAGCTGGTGGCGGGTCTTGTCCGGGAAGCGGACAAGCTTCGTCTCGATGCTGGGGCAGTACCGGGGGCCCACCCCCTGGATGGTGCCGTCAAAAAGGGGGGAGCGGTAAAGATTTTCCCGAATGACGGCGTGGGTCTCCTCGTTGGTGTAGGTCAGGTAGCACTTTGCTCGGTTTTCCGGGGGCCGGGCTGTCCGGAAGGAGAAGCCGGGGCACTGATCGTCCCCCGGCTGGGGCTCCATTTTGGAAAAGTCCACGCTCCGCCGGTTCACTCTTGGAGGCGTGCCGGTCTTGAACCGCCGAAGCCGCAACCCCAGAGCCTGGAGGCTGTCCGAAAGCCCCGTGGCCGGGTGCATCCCGTCGGGGCCGGAGGGGTAGACCGTGTCGCCGGTGATCACCGTGCTGTCCAGATACGTCCCGGTGGCCAGCACCACCGCCCGGGCCCGGTACTCCGCCCCCAGGCGGGTCCTGAGGCCTGAGATTCGGCCGTTTTCCGTCAGAAGCTCCGTGACCATGGCCTGCTTTAAGTCCAGATTCTCCTGGAGCTCCAGGACGTGCTTCATATACTGCTGGTATTTCCGCCGGTCCGCCTGGGCCCGGAGGGAGTGGACGGCGGGGCCCTTCCCCAGGTTCAGCATCCGGTACTGGATGCAGCAGGCGTCGGCGGCCAGGCCCATCTCGCCCCCCAGGGCGTCCAGCTCCCGGACCAGATGGCCCTTGCCGGAGCCGCCGATGGCGGGGTTGCAGGGCATATTCCCCACGGCGTCCAGGTTGACGGTGAAGATCACCGTGCGGCAGCCCAGCCGGGCGGCGGCCAGGGCGGCCTCGATGCCGGCGTGGCCGGCCCCCACCACCGCCACGTCGTATTCCCCGGCGAAATAGGTCATGCCTCCGCCTCCAGGGGCCGGGCCACGATCTGACAGCGGTGGATTGGAACTCCCTGGGCCAGGAATTTTTCCTCGTACCCGGTCAAAATGCCCACCGGGCCCTGGGCGTGGAGATCGTCGGTGACGTTTTTTACCTCCAGGCCCAGGGCGGCGCACTCTTCTAACGTGAAGGCAAACAGGGGGGCGTTGTCGGTTTTGAAGTAGACTTCCCCACCGGGGATCAGGGCCTGGGCGTAGAGCCGGAGGAAGCTCCGGTGGGTCAGGCGGCGCTTGGCGTTTTTCTTCCGGGGCCAGGGGTCGGGAAAATTGAGGTAGATCCGGTCCATCTCCCCGGGGGCGAAGCACGCGGAAAGATTGGCCACATCCATGTCCACGAAAAAGACGTTTTTCAGCCCGGCGTCCCGGGCCTTCTCCATGGCCATGACCATGGCCTCCCGGCACCGCTCCACGGCGATCACCAGCGCCTCCGGATGGGCCGCCGCCAGCTCCACGGTGAATTTGCCCTTCCCGCAGCCCAGCTCCACCCACAGCCCGGTGCAGCCGGGCAGTAAGGACCGCCAGGTCCCCCGCTTGAGAGCGGGGTCCGCCACCTGCCAGGGGGCGCAGGCGGCCATCCGGGGCTCCAGATTGGGCTTTTTCCGCATTCTCATAACCATTCCTCCAAAGGGACGTTTTTGGTATTATATCAAAACCCTTTGCCCCTGTCAATCGCGCCAAAGAGGTCCAATCCGGCGTAAAATAATGGACTTCCTGCCGTGGACCGGGTTTGACAATCCATTTTCGCCATGGTAAAATAGTTGCATACAAATCGCTTTTTCCGCCCAAACGGCGGAAAATGAAAAAGGAGTGATCCGGGCGTATGAAGGTGCTTCTTCACATCTGCTGCGCGCCCTGCGCCAATATGTGCATCGACGTGCTCCGGGGGGACGGGGCGGAGCTGACCGGCTTCTGGTACAATCCCAATATCCACCCCTTTACCGAGTACCGGGCCCGGCGCAACTGCCTGCGGGAATACGCCCAGACCGTGGAGCTGCCAATTTTGGAGCGAAACGACTACGGCCTTCGGCCCTTCGTCCGGGCGGTGGCGGCGGATATTCCGGGGCGTTGCGCCGTGTGCTATGAGATGCGGCTCTTCGAGGCCGCCCGGCAGGCCAAGGAGGGGGGCTTCGACGCCTTCACCTCGTCCCTGTTCATCAGCCCCTATCAAAATCACGACCTGCTCCGGGAGACTGCCCAGCGGGCGGCGGAGGCGGCGGGCGTGCCCTTTCTCTACCGGGACTTCCGGCCCTACTTCCGGGAGGGCCAGGCCCGGGCCCGGGAGCTGGGGATGTATATTCAGAAATACTGCGGCTGCGTCTTCTCCGAGGAGGAGCGCTACCTGAAAAAGAGCAAGATCATTCCGTAGGAGGGACTATGACGCAAATGCGATATGCCGTGCCCTGCCTGTTCGGCCTGGAGGGCCTGGCGGCGGAGGAGCTGCGGCGGCTGGAGATGGAAAATGTCCAGGCGGAAAACGGGCGGGTCTTGTTTTCCGGGGGGCCCGAAGCCCTGCCCCGGGCTCTGACCTGGCTGCGCACGGGGGAGCGGGTGCTGATCGTGCTGGCGGAGTTTCCCGCCGCCACCTTTGAGGAGCTGTTTCAGGGGGTGTGCCGGGCGCCCCTGGCGGACTTCATCCCCCGGGACGGGGCCTTCCCGGTGAAGGGCTCCTGCCTGGACAGCAGGCTCATGAGCGTGCCGGACTGCCAGGCCATCATCAAAAAGGCGGCAGCCAAGACCCTGGGGGCAGCCTATGGGCTTACCTGGCTTCCCGAGACCGGGGCCACCTTCCAGCTGCAATTCGCCCTGTTCCACGACCGGGCCACCCTCTACTTGGACGCCACCGGTCCGGGCCTGCACAAGCGGGGCTACCGGGCCGTGGGCAACGAGGCGCCCCTGCGGGAGACTCTGGCGGCGGCGCTGGTTCTGCTGTCCCGCTACCGGGGGCGGGAGACCTTTTTCGACCCCTTCTGCGGCTCCGGCACCATTCCCATCGAGGCGGCCCTCATCGCCAAAAATCAGGCTCCCGGCCTGCGCCGGCGCTTCGCCGCCGAGGCCTTCCCCTGGCTGCCGGAGAACGTCTGGCGCCAGGCCCGGGAGGAGGCCCGGGACCGGGAATTTCACGGGCAGTACCGCATTCTGGGGTCGGATATCGACGAAAACGCGGTGAGCCTGGCCGCAGCCAACGCCCGAAAGGCGGGGGTGGGCGACCTGATCGAATTTCACCGGGCAGACGCCACCCGGGAGCCCCTGCCGGACCAGGCGGGCATCCTCATCGCCAACCCGCCCTACGGGGAGCGGATGATGGAGCGGCAGAGCGCCCAGCGGCTCTACACCGCCCTGGGCCGCCATCTCCGGGGGCTGGAGGGCTGGCGGCTGTACCTGCTGGCGGCGGAGCCGGAATTTGAGCATTATTTCGGCAGCCGGGCGGACAAGAAGCGAAAGCTCTACAACGGGCGCATCCAGTGCAACTGCTACATGTATCTGCCCGGACAGAACAAGGGGGGCCGGAAATGAAGGATCTGTTTATCATCAACCCCGCCGCCGGAAAGCGGGACCGGACGGAGGAATACCGCCAAATGATCCAAAACACCTGGCGCAAGCGGGGGCTAGCGTATGAGATCGCCGTGTCCCAGGGCCCCGGGGACTGCCGGGACCTGGCCCGCCGGGCGGGACAGAGCGGGGAGGAGTACCGGATCTTCGCCATGGGCGGGGACGGGACCCTCAACGAGGTGGCCGCCGGGGCGGCGGGCTTTTCCAACGTGGCCGTGACCCACTTCGCCGGAGGCAGCGGCAACGACTTCGTCCGGATCTTTGGGGACAGCATGACCTTCGACAGCCTGGAGCCCTATCTCGACTGCCAGGAATCGGTGCTGGACATGATTCAATGCAACGGCCAGCTGGCCGTCAACACCTGCTCCGTGGGCCTGGACGCCCGGATCGGCACCCAGATCGGGGAGTATAAGCGCCTGCCCCTGGTCACGGGCTCCGGGGCGTACATTCTGTCCATTTTGGTCAATCTGTGCCGGGGCATCTCCGAGCCCTACACCGTGGAGGTCAACGGCCAGGTGTTTCAGGGGAAGCAGACCATGATCACCGCCTGCAACGGCCAGTTTTACGGCGGGGGGTTCCATCCCGTGCCGGAGGCGGACCCCACCGACGGGATGCTGGACGTGGTGATCGTGAAAGACGTGCCGCTGTGGCGGGTGCCCATGGTCATCGGCAAGTACAAGGCCGGCCAGTACGCCCAGCTGCCGGATCTGATCACCCATGTGGTGACGGACCGGCTGACGGTGCGCTGCTCCAAGATCAACAGCGTCAGCCTGGACGGGGAGCTGCTGCGGACGGATGCCCTGGATATTCGGATCGCCCAGAAGAAGCTGCGCTATTTCTACCCCAAGACCGCGTCCATGCAAATCGCCCCCCGGCAGGCCCTGGCCGAGAGCGGAACATAAAAATCGCCGGGACGTGGACGCGTCCCGGTTTCCCATTTTCCTGTCACCCGGCCCCCTTGGGGATGGTGATGGTCAGCACGATCTGGCTGTCTGTCTCCCGCCGCTCGGACACCGCCGGGATGCCGGAGCGCTGGATCCGGGCCAGGGACTGGCTCAGGCCGTTGAGAAAGGCCC
>CANRHF010000145.1 GCA_947630345.1 uncultured Oscillospiraceae bacterium
CGTGATCGCCGACGAACTGCTGATCCGCAGCGGTCCCAGTACCGGCTACTCCATCCTGGGTTCCCTGTTTTACGGGGACCGGGTGGAGATTCTGGAACAGAAAACCACCGGCAGCATGGTCTGGGGCAAAACCGACAAGGGCTGGATCAGCTTGACCTATGTCAGACTGGATCCCGATACCCCCAGTGAAGAAAGCGGGAACGGCGGCCAGAGCGCCTCCTCCGTCACCGGCACCGTGGTAAACGCCGGAAGTCTGCGAATCCGCAGCGGCCCGGGCACCAACTACTCCATTTTGGGCTACCTGTCCGACGGTGAGAAGGTCACCGTCACCGAGCAGAAGACCGTTGGAAGCATGATCTGGGGCAAGATCGACAAGGGCTGGATCAGCATGGACTATGTGAAGCTGGATACGGCCTCCGTGCCACAGAATCCCGCCGCCGCACAGACCGGCACCGTCAAGGTCAGCGACTATCTGAACGTCCGCAGCGGCCCCAGCACCAGCTACTCCATTCTGACCTACCTGAATCCCGGCACCAAGGTCACCATCACCGAGACCCGCACCGTGGGCGCCACGGTCTGGGGCAAGACGGAAAAGGGCTGGGTCAGCATGGACTACATCCAGCTGGACGCCTCCGGATCCGGCGGAAACCAGGCCACGGAATCCCAGCCCACCGATTCCACCCAGCCCGCCGGTGAAGACGGCGGCACAGACAACACCCAGCCCGCCACTCCTCAGACCATCACCGGCACGGTGACCGCCGACGCCCTCCATGTCCGGATCGCCCCCGGTGTTGGCAATTCCATCGTCGGGTATCTGTACTATGGCACCAGGGTGGAAGTGCTGGAAACCACCGAGGTGGACGGTGTAAAGTGGGGCCGGATCACCACCGGCTGGATCTGCATGGACTATGTGAAATAAGACTTGGAGCCTCGCCGGATCCCGGCGGGGCTCTGTGTTTCAAGGAAACGGTTGCATTTTTCTTCAAGCTGTGCCATAATATAGGTATTCTTTTAACGCGGGAGGGAGCGGCGTGGCAAACTACGCGGATACCAGCCTCTACACCCCGGAGGAGATCGCCCTCTGGGTCCGGTTAGAGACGCTGGCGGGGACGGAGCTGGTCACTGCCAAAGGGTTGCGCTTTCGCTTCACCCTGCGGGGCAACGAGCTATTCGTGGACCGGAAGGAAAAATCCATCACCCGTTCCACCGTCAACCAGGCCTATCGCAAAGCGATCGAATTATCCGGGGCCGTACCGGGGCCCAAGGCTCTAGGGACCTTTGGAGCCAGCTACCTCTACCCCATTTTTCAGCGGCTGGGCATCATTAGCGGGGGCCTGTTTCCCCCGGAGAAAGGAGCGAAGGATCTTTGCGAGGACTGATCTTGGAGGGCGGCGCCATGCGGGGAATGTTCACCTGCGGCGCGCTGGATGTGTTTATGGAGCAGGGCATCGTCTTTGACGGCATGATCGGCGTCTCGGCGGGCGCGGTGTTCGGCTGCAACTATAAGTCCCGCCAGCCGGGGCGGGCCCTGCGGTACAACAAGCGGTACTGCGCCGACAAACGGTACTGCAGCTTCGACTCCCTGCTGCGCACCGGGGACCTGTACAACGCGGAATTTTGCTATCACACCCTGCCCACGGAGCTGGATGTGTTCGACACGGCGGCCTTTCAGGAAAACCCCATGGCCTTTTACGTCACCTGTACCGACGTGACCACCGGCAGACCCGTGTACCACCGGTGCGACAAGGGAGACGGGGAGGACATCCTCTGGATGCGGGCCTCCGCCTCCATGCCCCTGGTGTCCCGGGTGGTGGAAATTGGGGAGGAAAAGCTCCTGGACGGGGGCATTGCCGACTCGGTGCCCCTGGCGTACATGGAGTCCCTGGGCTATCGGGGAAACGTGGTCATCCTGACCCAGCCACTGGACTATGTGAAAAAACCCAACAACCTGGTCCCCCTGGCCCGGACGCTGCTGCGGAAATATCCCAAAATGGTGGAGGCCATGGCGGACCGGCACCTGCGGTACAATCAGACCACCGCCGCCATCCGGGAGCGGGAGGAAAAGGGCGCGGTTTTCGTCCTCCGGCCCCCGGAGGCCCTGCGCATCGGCAGCATGGAGAAAAAGCCGGAGGAGCTGGAGCGGGTATACCAAATCGGGCGGAAAACCGCCCTGGACCGTCTGCCCGCGCTGAAAGCGTATCTAAAGGAGGCGGTAAAATGAGCCGGGTCTACAACCATCCCACAGCGGAGCTGGGCCGCTGCGTGGGCCACACCGGCTCGGATGGGCAGATCTACGACCATCCCACCGCCGAGGCCGGCCACCGCGTGGGCCGTGTGGCCGGCGACGGGCAGATCTACGGGCCCGGAGAAGCGGCCATCGGCTATGTGACCGCCGACGGCAAAATCTACCCCTCCGGCGGGGCGTCCGGCTGCGTGGGCCGCGTTGCCGCTGATGGCAGAATCTATAATGGCCCCGATGGGGCTGCGGAGCGCTGCGTGGGCCATGTGGAGGCCGGGTGCCCCCTGCACCACGCCGGCGGCGGGGCTATGCTGCTGCTTCTGAAGGACCCCGGCCAGCCCGGGCAGGAGCGGCAGGAGCAACCCCGGCAGGAGTCCGCGTCCGGTGAAGAGGCCTCCCGGCGCAATACCAATCCCTATGGCAAGCTGTGGGCGCTGGTGGGGATTCTGCTGGTCATCAGCCTGGTGGGGACCCTGCTGCGGATGGCCCCGATCCTGCTCCTGCTGATCGTGGGATGCGCCGCCCTGTTCGCTAACCAAAAATACAAGGGGTACCGCGATCAGGGGATCCCGGACCCCCAGACCGTGGAGCAGGCAAAGCAGGACGCCCGCTCCTGGGCCCTGGCGGGAACGGGGATTGCCCTGGCCGCCAGCCTGCTGGCCATTATCCTGATGGGCTCCTGGCAGACGCTGTTTCTGCTGCTCCTGCCGCTGGATTATCTGTTCCTTTGGCGGTTTATCTGGCAGGAGATGGTCATGGGCAAATTCCCGGGCCGCCCGCTGTTCCAAATGCCGGCATTCTCCGCCGGACAGCGGCCTCCGAAGCAGCCCAAGCCCCCAAAGAAGCCCAAGCCGTCGAAAGGGTCTAAGCACCCCAAGGAGCCGAAGGAGCAGGAGCCGCCCCGCCCCACCGGCCAGCAGGACCCGGCCTACAACTATTTTACCTGCCCCAAATGCCGCTGCGCCCTCCGAGTGCCCAAGGGCAAGGGAAAGATCCAGATCACCTGTCCCAAATGCGGGGAAAAATTTCTGGCTCAGGATTAAGACATTCGCAAGAAACCCCCTCCGGGCCCTCGGTGTCGAGGGCCCGGAGGGGGTTCGTCTTTTCAGTATACCGCGTTAAATCCGCCGACGTCCAGAGCGTAGGTCAGAGCGTCCCAGGATCTGCCGTTGACGGTCCTGGCTCCGATCTCCCGGAGGCAGACGGAATAGCCCAGCTTCTCGGCACAGCGCATCATCCGGCGGTTGCCGGACCAGGTCTCCAGAAATAAGTGGGTAGCTCCCTGGTCCAGGCAGTACCGAGTCCAGGCGGCCAGGGCCTGGGACCCATAGCCCCGGCCCCAATATTCCGGCTCGCAGATCTCGATGCCCAGGGCCAGGCCCGTGGCCGCCGCCCCGGTCCGGGCAGCCAGGTCGGCGGTGGCGAAGGGATAGGCACAGACAAAGCCGATATGCCGGTCCCCTACCAGGATCTCCAGCCGGGAGCGCCGGTCGTTGGCGGCGGCGTCCCGAATGATCTCCAGCATCTCCTGCCGCAGAAAGGCCGGGTCCACCGGCTCCGCCCGCTCCCAGGGCGTGTCCTCGTCCATCCACTGGGTCTGGGCGTTCATCCAGCGCAGCTCGTCTTCGATGTCCTCCTCCCGGCAGTCCCGCAATACGATATCTCGGTATTCGATCCGCATATGCTCTCCCCTTTCCCACGCAAAGGGGCCGGACGTGAAGCGCCCGGCCCATTGTGATGTTTACAGATGCAGGACCCGGTCCTTGATCTCCTGGGTACGGCCCTGGTTCCAGAACTGGGTGCCGATATAGCCGCAAGTCCGGCGGGCCACGTTCATCTTGCTCTGGTCATGGTTGCCGCACTGGGGGCAGACCCACACCAGCTTGCCGTCCTCCTCCTCAATGCTGATCTCGCCGTCATAGCCGCAGACCTGGCAATAGTCGGACTTGGTGTTCAGCTCGGCATACATGATATTGTCGTAGATAAACCGCATGACTTCCAGCACGGCGTCGATATTGTTCTGCATATCCGGCACCTCCACATAGCTGATGGCGCCGCCGGGGCTGAGCTGCTGGAACTCCGCCTCAAAAGCCAGCTTGGTGAAAGCGTCGATCTCCTCGGTGACGTGGACATGGTAGGAGTTGGTGATGTAGCTCTTGTCCGTGATGCCGGGGATGATGCCGAACCGCTTTTGCAGGCACTTGGCAAATTTATAGGTTGTGGATTCCAGGGGCGTGCCGTAGAGGGAGAAATCAATGTTGTGCCGGGCCTTCCAGGTCTGGCAGGCGTCGTTCATGTGCTGCATGACGGACAGGGCGAAGGGCTTGGCCTCCGGGTCCGTGTGGGACTTGCCGGTCATATACTTGACGCACTCATACAGCCCCGCGTAGCCCAGGGAGATGGTGGAATAGCCGCCGTAGAGGAGCTTGTCGATGGGCTCGCCCTTGGGCAGACGGGCCAGGGCGCCGTACTGCCACAAAATGGGGGCGGCATCGGACAATGTCCCCTTCAGCCGCTCATGGCGGCACAGCAGGGCCCGGTAGCACAGGTCCAGCCGCTCGTCAAAGATCTGCCAGAACTTGTCCATCTCCCGACCGGAGGACAGGGCCACGTCCACCAGGTTGATGGTCACCACGCCCTGGTTGAACCGGCCGTAGTATTTCGGCTTGCCGGGCTCGTAGTTCTGGGCGTTGGCCACGTTGTCCAACGCCCAGAACTACGAGCCC
>CANRHF010000146.1 GCA_947630345.1 uncultured Oscillospiraceae bacterium
AAAGAATCCCCAGATTTCATAAGGTGTTTTGAAAAATGGTTTGAGGGGACTCCTTATTCACATCATGTTCTGGGAATCGAACGCCACTTGTACCAGCAAACAATGAAGGATAGCGTAATAGATATTGAGCCAGTTAAAATGGCACTACATGGGTTTATTCGATAAATCCCAGTTTATCGAAAAGAACAAACAATGCTGGCCGCGCTGATCGCGCGGATGAATAAGGAGATCGCCGAGGAAAAGAAGCGGCTGAAAGCAGGGGAGACCCCTCATGCCCAATCAAAATCCGCGCCGCTAGAAACAAAGAAATAGGAAAAAACGCCTCTCTGGACCTTCGATCCAGAGAGGCACGGTATATTCGTATGCGCCACAGGCGATAACAAGCTGGGCAGAGGCCGGGCCATGTGACCCGGCCCCTGCCGCTTGGAAAAGTAGGAGAAACACGCAGTCCCAATTAGATCAGAACTTCGGTTTCATCGGAGTAACACAGCCCACTCAGGCGTTTCCGCTCTGGACCTTCCACGCCTTCATCTTCTGGTGGCGGCGCACAAAGTAGAACACACACAGCCCAACCAGGACCACGTCAATGACGGCTACAAGGATATACAGCCCATAGGGGATCGGTGTGTTGCTGATCTCCTGGCCGACGCTGTTGGCGGCGGTGTAGAGGATGTTGTGGGTGGCGGTCCGCAGGGCCTGCTGGCCGGTGGCGGTACCAGTGGTGGCCTCAGTGGGAGACTGAATGCCCATCAGGGAAAGGATTAAATCATTACCGGCGCGGACGGCCCGGTCGATGTTCACATAGCCCAACTGAAGAATGCAGTCGGTGACGACCGTACCCCGGAAGCCCCATTCGTTCCGGAGAACTGTAGTAAGCAGCGGCTGGCACTCAGCGGCACAGGTGGCGCCAATACGGTTGAAGGAGGACATGATGCCCCGGGTGCCGCCAACCTTGACGGCCATCTCAAAGCCCTTGAAGTAGATCTCCCGCATAGCCTGCTCGTTAGCCCAGGTGGTCAGACCGCCGGCGTCGCGGTTGGATTCCTGATCGTTTACGGCGAAGTGCTTCGCATAGGTGGTGACGCCTCGGGACTGGATACCCTGGATTTCGGCGGCGGCCATCTTGCC
This sequence comes from uncultured Oscillospiraceae bacterium, assembly GCA_947630345.1. Classification (GTDB taxonomy): domain Bacteria; phylum Bacillota; class Clostridia; order Oscillospirales; family Oscillospiraceae; genus Faecousia. Next base: position 1,129 of record CANRHF010000146.1, read on the forward strand.
GGAGTGATAGCCGTCCTCAGAGTAGTACTCATAGTTCCGGCCGCAGAAGGGACCGCGGTGGATGTTCATGGCGGGTGCGTACAAGGCGGCGATGTTCATGGCAATGGCCTCTTTGGCATAGGTCTCGCCCATCTGAGTGGCGAGAGCCGGGTTCCAGGTGCAGGCCAAAACAGACTGGGCACAGAACTGGTTACCGGTAATGCCCGCCATGATGTTGTTGATTCCGTTCGGCCCATCAACTTCGGTATACTGGGGCTTGCCCACGGAAGGCACGGGCTGGGTAGTCCAGCCGCCGTTGGCGACCAAGTTGACCATCTCATCCACGGAAACCTGCTCCAGAAGCTGATCCCACTTGGGATCATCGTATGCCAGGCCCTTCATGTCATCCAGCTTTAAGCCGTGGTCGGCGGTGACGATAGCCGGGTCAGAATCGTTGTTGGAGACGAAGGTGTCATTGAAGACAGCCAGGGTCGCTTCAGACGCCTCACGGCTGGCGGGCATCCGCTCGGTGGGGAAGGTGCCGGCCCAGTCGGCGCGGGAAACATAGCTCTTGCACTCACCGAAGCTGACATCGTCGAACAGGTTGACCGCGGGGATCAGATCGCCGGGACGGGCGCCGTTGTTGGCTTCGTTGTAAATCACATCGCTGTCGATGGTAATGGTGCGGCTGTCGATCACGTCGTGGCTGTTGTTCTGAAGATTGATCTGGTACTCGCCTTTCTCCAGCACATAGGCGCCTCCTTGAGCCTTCACGCCGGTATAGTCATAGGAGGCCATGTCGGACACCGCGAAGGTGAGCGTGACAGTCTCGCTCTGGCCCGGCTCGATAAGGCCGGTCTTGGCAAAGTCGGCCAGGACCACATAGCTCTTCTCGATGCCGCCGGGGGTGTAGGGAGCGGAGAAGTAGACCTGCGCCACATCCTTGCCGGCCACAGAGCCGGTGTTGGTGACCTTTACGGACACGGTGACGGTGCTGCCGTCGTTCTGGAAATCGCTGATCTCCTGCTCAAAGCTGGTATAGCTCAGGCCATAGCCGAAGGGGTACTGGACCGTCTTGTCGTAGTCGATGAAGCCGTCGGCCGCGGCGGTCTCATAGTAGCGGTAGCCCACATAGATGCCCTCGATGTAGTCCACATAGTGGTAAGCGTCGGGTTCGCTGTTGCCAGCGATGGGATTGTTGTTGGTATACTCCGCGTTGGTGTAGTCATATTTGCCGAGAGAGTAGAAGGATGGGGCACTCTCCACCTCATAGGCAAAGGTATCGGAGGTACGGCCGGAGGGATTGACTTTGCCGGATAGGACTTCGCCCACAGCGTTGGCGCCGGTGGACCCCAGACAGCCAACCCACAGCGCGGCGTCGATGCCATCATCCTCCAGCCAGCCCAGCTCCATGGCGTTGGTAGAGTTGACCAGCACGATGACGGTGCCGAAGTTCTCCTTCACCATATCCAGCACTTCCTGCTCCACACTCTGGAGTTCCAGATAGTGCTTGCCGGGATCGCCGCCTTTAACGCCGATGCTGGTTGCAGCCCCAGACGAGCCGACCTCGGATTCACCAGGGGTCATATCCATGGGCAGGTCTGCGCCCTCGCCGCCGAAGCGGGAGATGACAAACACCGCCACGTCGGAGTAGGCCTTAGCGCTCTCGATCAAGTCGCTGGGGTAGGCACTGAGGGGAGTCTCGTTGATGTCAAAGTTGCTGCCAGTGTAGCCCACGCCCACGCGCTCAATGTAGTGGGAGTCATAGAAATTCACCAGATCCTGATTGACCGTAAAGCCGGCGTTTTCCAGGCCTTTGGCGATGGTGACATTGTTGGAGCTGTCGCCGGCGCCGGAACCGGTGCCACCGTAAACGGTATCACGGGAGCCGTAGCCGAACAGATTGATGGCTGTTCCGCTCTGAAGCGGCAGCGCATTGTTTTTGTTCTCCAGCAGGACGATTCCCTCGGACTCCACCTGCTGGGTCATGGCTGCGGAGTCTGCCCTGGCGGCGTCCACTTCCTCGCCAGAGGGGCCGGCGGCCAGGAAGCTGTTGATCAGGTCGAAGTTGGGCGGCACCAGGGCCACCAATGCGATGTTGATTGCCAAAAGAATGGCCACCACGACGCACATGACGCCAAACAGGGGCTTGCTGGGGCGTTTGGGAGCGGATTTTGCCTTTTCACTCATGAGTTTTTCCTCCTTTTCCGATTTACCACTATATTTGTGGTTTTATGGTCAAAGTATAACATAAATGTGGAAAATACTGTACAATTTTGCCGTAAGCTGTTGGCTTTTTGCCGTGAATTGCGCTTAATGTATGAAACGGCAGAAGCCGGGCCATACAACCCGGCCTTCGCCATTTGGAAAAGTAGGAGAAACTCGTGGCGATAATCGCCCCGGTTTTTTCAGATAAACTTTTTTATAGGTTTTCTCTTGACTTCCGGCTTTCTTTGTGGTATGTGTTTGTGCTGCAAAGGAGGTGCGGAAATGGCACGGATAAGCATTGAGGAACTGTATCGCGGCGAGGGCAGCGGCGGGAAGTACGGCGCCGGTGGGATCATGGGTGCCGTTATGCAGGAGGTCATGATTCACGGCGCACCGAAAGAATACGACGAGCGGACGTATATCGAGCTGCTGATCGTCAAACACACGCTGAATGCGGCGGAACAAATGAAAACCGAGGGCGACTTTGTGTCGGGGATGACCGACGCGGAGCCGCCCTCTTGTTATGCGGAGGTATGAAATGAAGATTCTTGAAGAACTTTGGTACGGCAACGTGGCGCCCTGTGAGCGGAGCGTAGAGAAGGGCAGCCGCCTGTGGCGCCTGGGCAGGCTGATCCAGCAGAACGAAGAGGAGCTGGCACCGCTGCTCTCAGAAAAGGCGAAAGAGGTGCTGGAAAAGCTGCGGGACAATCAGTCGGAGTTGAACGACGTCAACGAGTGTGCGGTGTTCGTCTGCGGATTCCGACTGGGCGCCCGGATCATGCTTGAGATACTGGGTGGTAGCGACAAATGGGGCGAAAGCGAAGAATAAGCAATGTCCCGAAAGCTCGCCGCCGCGCACCCGTACCGATCCCGTATGACCGATCAAAATCCGCGCCGCAGTAAACAAAGAAATAGCAAAAAACGCCTCCGGAACAGCTGTTCCGGAGGCGCTGGCGCGAGTGTTCATAAGGGACTTCATAAAATCACAATCATGTCAAATTATTTGCCATAGATAATACAGACTAAATTATGATATTTTCGTAAAAGATCCAAATAAATCCGCATTAAACCTGAACCATAGTCAATAAAATGGACAAGTAAAATTCTGGAAGAAAATGGATTCAGCACAAAAACAGGTGAAGCAGAGCGACACTATCAAAAGAAATAATGATGTCTTCATCAGTTCAAGAAGCGGTACGGAGATCACAAGGGGAAGAGCATTGCGGATTGAATTATTAATAAGTTTTGCCTTTTCTCGTTTCAAAGAAGGCGGGCTTTTTTCGCGAGAGTTCGGCAGAAACATACAAAGGATTTCGTCGAAATGTTCATTTGTCAATGATGTGAGACTGGAAAAAAGCGAAAGAATTTTCGTTTCTAGGGAGCGGATTTGCTGACGAAGGGAGGGCGGAGCCCGACCGAAGTCAGCAAATCCGGGCGGCTTCCAGCTCCTGCCGTTTCTGGATCGGCGTCTTCCATCCCAATACCGACATGGGAATGCGGTTCGACCGACGTAAGTACCGCTTCATTTGAATCTTCAAGTCTTCGTATGAGTAGAAGCTGAGATGATTGTAGAACCGCTCCTGGTC
>CANRHF010000147.1 GCA_947630345.1 uncultured Oscillospiraceae bacterium
CGATGGCGCCGGACTCCCGCAGGTCCGACAGCATGGGCCGCTTGTCCTGGCGGCTCTCCACCGCCCGGGACAGCTGACTCAGGCAGATCACCGGCACATTCAGCTCCTTGGCCATGATTTTTAAGGCCCGGGAGATCTCCCCCACCACGGTGACCCGGTTTTCTCCGCTATTGCTCCGGCCGTAGCCGGACCCGGTCATCAGCTGGAGATAGTCGATGATCACCAGGCCCAGATTGTCCAGCCGGCGGCACTTGGCGTTCATCTCCGCCACGGTGATGCTGGGATTGTCGTCCACCCGGATGTCCGTCTGGCTCAGGGCGGCAGAGGCCATGCACAGCTGGCTCCACTCCTCCTCCGACAGCTTGCCGGTGGCGATCTTCTGGCTGTTGACAAAGCTCTCGCTGGACATGAGCTTCATGGCCAGCTGCTCCCGGGACATCTCCAGGGAGAAAAACGCCACGGTCTTCTGATATTTTTTAGCCACGTTCAGGCACAGATTCAGCGCCAGGGTGGTCTTGCCCATAGCGGGCCGGGCCGCCAGCAGCACCAGATCCGAGGGGTTCAAGCCGTTGATCTTGCTGTCCAGGTCCTTGAGGCCCGTGGACAGCCCGGGAAAGTCCGCGTCGGACCGGCTCAGCTCCGCCAGGCGGTCAAACACCTTGTGGAGGATCACCCCGATGGGCTCCAGGGAATCCCCCCGCTCCCCCTTCCGCAGGGCGTAGATCTTCTTTTCCGCGCTCTCCAAAATCTCCGACGGGGTGCCTACCTGGGAGTAGACCGTCTCGGAGATGTCCGCCGCCGCCTGCCCCAGGGCCCGCAGCATGGCCTTGTCCCGGACGATGCCGGCATAGCGCACCGCATTGGCGGCGGTGGGAGTGATCTCCATCAGTTGGCGCACATAGTCCCGGGATTCCTCCCGGTAGAGGCCCAGCTCCCGCAGCTTGTCCAGCACCGTCACCGGGTCGACGGTCTGGGAGAAGTTGAACATGGTGTAGATCGCGGTGTAAAGATCCCGGTTCTGCTGGAGATAAAAGTCCTCCGGACGGAGAATCCCGATCACATCCGTCAGGCACTGGCTGTCAATCAAAATAGAGCCCAGCACCGCCTGCTCCGCCTCCAACGACTGAGGCTGCTGCTTCAGGGAAAGTTCCTCGTCCATGGCTTTTCTCCTCTCTGTCTAACGAATTATGCCTCTTGGATCTTCACCGTCAGCGGGGCGGTGATCTCATAGCCCAAACGGCACTGGACGGTATAGGTGCCCACATTTTTGATGGTCTCGGAAATCAAAATCTTCCTTCTGTCCAGCCGCACGCCGGTGGCGGCGAAGAGGGCGTCGGCGATCTCCTGACTGGTGACGGAACCGAACAGCCGCCCGGCGCCGCCGCCCTTGGCAGTGACGGTAATGGTCATCTCCCGCAGCTTCTTGGAAAGCGCCATAGCCTCCGCCTTCTCCCGGGCCGCCTTCTCGGCGGCGGCCTTGTCGTTCATCCGCATGGTGTTGATGGCGTCGGGGGTGGCCTCCATGGCAATTTTCCGGGGCAGCATATAGTTCCGGGCGTAGCCATCGGAAACCTCCAGCAGCTGGCCCTTCTTGCCCTTGCCGTGAACATCCTGAAGCAAAATCACTTTCATGAATTTCTCCTCCTATTCGCTTTCGTAATACTGGTCGATGGAGGCCACCAGCCGGTCCAGGGCCTCCTTCACCGTGACGTTTTTGATCTGGGCGCCGGCGGTGGCGGCGTTGCCGCCGCCCCCCAGAGGCTCCAGGATCATCTGCATATTGGCTCTGCCTATGCTCCGGGCAGAAATGATCACCTGATTGTCATCCGGGTACAGCACAAACGAAGCGCTGATGCCGGAAATGTTCAGCAGCTCGTCCGCCGCCTGGGCCGCCAGGACCCGGGAGGTTCCCGTATTCAGCGCGGCAATGGCGATCTCCTTCCGGTACATCCGGGCGGAGCGGATGATCTGGTACTTGGCCATGGTCTCCTGGAAGTCATTTTGCAAAAGCATCTTGACCTCCACCGGGTCCGCCCCCAGCTGCCGCAGATACGCCGCCGCCTCAAAGGTCCGCTCGCCGGTGCGGACATGGAAGCTCTTGGTGTCCAAAAAGATGCCGGAGAGCAGGCTCTTGGCCTCGATGGGCAGGACGTCCGTCTTCTCCACCGCGTATTCCAGCAGCTCCGTCACCAGCTCCGAGGCGGAGGAGGCGTAAGGCTCATGAAAGTTTACCACCACTGGGTTGATATAATCCGCCGCGCGGCGGTGATGATCCACCACACAGACCCTGGAAACCGCCTCCAAAAGGGGTTTGCACTCCACCTGGTCCGGACGGTTGGTGTCCACCACCACCAGGGTGGAGTGGCTGTCCGCAAGCACCATGGCCTCCTGGCCGGAGATGAACACGTCCTTATATTCCGGCACGCGATGTAGCTCCTCCAGGAGCCGCTTGGAGGCGTTCCGGTCCAGGTCCAGAACGATGTAGCCCTTCTTTCCCTTCTTGCGGCACATACAGTTGACGCCCACGGCGGCGCCCACGGCGTCCATGTCCGCGTTCCGGTGACCCATGATGAACACCTTGCTGCTCTGACCGATCAGCTCCATCAGGGAATTGGCGGTGACCCGGCTGCGGACCTTGCTCCGGTGGTCCGCCTCCTTGGTGCGGCCGCCGTAGAAGGTGAAATTCAGCCGGTCCTTGACCACCGCCTGGTCGCCGCCCCGGCTCAGGGCCATTTCAATGGACAGCGAGGCAAAGTCATAGCACTCCTCAAAGCTGGCCCCATCCACTCCCAGGCCGATGGAGACCGACGCCGCCAGTCCCGCGGGGCTGGTAATCTGGTGCATACTCTCCAGCAGGGAGAATTTGTCCTGGGCCGCCAGGATCATATCCCGTTTTTCAAAGATGAACAGGAACCGGTTCCGCTCCAGCCGGCGGAGCAGCCCATGGTAGCCCTCCGCCCAGGAATTGATGGTCTCGTTCAGCCGGGCGTTCAGGGCGGACATGGCGCCCTCCGCCATGTTCTTGGTCAGCTCCTCGTAGTTGTCCACCAGAATGATGGCCACCACCGGGCGGGAACGGATATATTCGTCCCGCACCTGGTACAGCTCCGTCAGGTCCGTGAAATACAGCACCCCCAAAAGGGTCTGCTCCGGGTCGCTGGCCCGGACGGTGGTGCCGTAGACCCGGCAGCGCCGGCCCCCCAGAGTCACATCCCGGGGGCTCTCCCGCTTGCCTGCGGTGAGCCAGTCCACCGAAAAGCCGGGAAGCACATCCTCCAGAGGCTTATCCGAAAGCCCCGGATTAAAGCTCACCGCGCTGGCGAAGGCGGAATTGACGTAGATCACCACCCGGTCCTCCAGCCGGAGCATGAGCACGGGGAAGGGGCTCTCCGTCTCCCGGGCAGTGCTGACGGCATCCATGGCGGAGTTCAGATAGGTTTGCAGCTCCCGGTGGCGCTTCCTCTGCCGGATCAAGTAGACGATCAGCAGCGCCAAGGTAACTACAGCCTCCACCGCCGCCAGGATATAGGCCCGGGACAGCACCGCGCCCACCGTGAACAACGCCAGGACCAGGAAATACATCCCCATTCTGGGCCGCAGCAGCCGCCCCAGTTTCTTATCCATGCCTCCACCTCCCGATGATAACCTTGTTAATTAGAGGTATTATATCAAATACCGGAAAAAGGTGCAACCCCTTCTCAAGGATTTCCCAAAAAACTTCTGTAGCGTTCCAGCAGAAGCGAGACGAAAGGCGGGGAAAATAGGCACTAGCGGAATTCGCGGCGCGGCTTTGGCAAAATAAACACTTGGGCAGCAGTTTCTCTGTGAAAAACAGAGGTTGCATTTTCTCTCCAAATTATGTACAATGGTAAAAAATCCCCGGAGGCGCCTATGTCCACCCTGTTTTATATCGGCGACAGCACCGTTGCCTTTAACAAATTCGATACCTATCCCCAGACCGGCATCGCCCAGGCCATGTCCCTTTTTCTGGCGGACGGCGTGGCCCTGGAGGCACGGGGCCGGAACGGCTACAGCACCAAATCCTTCCTGGACGAGGGCTGGTTCAGCCCGGTGGCGGCGGCTATGGCGCCGGGGGATCTGCTGCTCATCCAGTTCGGGCACAACGACGAAAAGGACGATCCCGCCCGGCACACGGACCCGAACACCAGCTTTTCGGAAAACCTCCGGCTGTTCCTGGGCACGGCCCGGGGGGCGGAGGCCCTGCCGGTGCTGATCACCCCGGTGGCCCGGCGGCGCTTTTCCCAGCACCGGTTCTGCCCCGGCAGCCACGGGGCCTATCCCGCGGCCGTCCGCCGGGTAGGCCGGGAGGAGGGCGTGCCTGTTCTGGACCTGACCGCCCAGACCGAGGCCCTGGTGGAGAAGTTGGGAGACGAGGCCAGCAAGCCCCTATATATGTGGCCCAAGGACAACACCCATCTAAAGCCCGCCGGGGCGGTCCGGATGGCGGAGATGGTGTGCCGGGGGCTATACGATCTGGGCGGGGCCTACCGGGCCTTTCTGGATCCCAAGGTCATCGCGTATTTTGAAGAAAATCACTTGAAGGAGGATCATCAATGAACGCCAAGGAGATCATGCAAATTTTTCAGGACACCGCCTATGTCCGCACCGGCGGCAGCCCCGAGGAGCTGAAATGCGCGGAATATCTCATCGGTAAGTGCAAGGAGCTGGGGTTGGAGGCCAAGCTGGAACCCTTCCCGGTACAGATGGCAGAGATCCGGGAGGCCCGCCTGACGGTGGACGGCCAGGAAATCCCCTGCAAGGGCTACCGCTGCGCCGGCAGCGGGGAGGTGGAGGCGCCGTTTTACTATCTGACAGGCAGCGACCCCCACAGCCTGGCCCAGTGCAAGGG
>CANRHF010000148.1 GCA_947630345.1 uncultured Oscillospiraceae bacterium
CTCAAAGCCGGGGATCTGGGTCAGGTCCTGGCCCCACATCCGTTCGTTGGTCATGACGGCGTGGGCAAGGGCAGCCGGATCGTCGGAACGGTGGGCGTAATAGAATTCCAGCACCCAGCGGTCGTCGGAGCAGGTGTACTCGTCACCCTGGGGACGGCGGCAGACCAGGCCCTTGTCGGTTAGCGCCTGGATGTCGTTGGAGAAGAAGGCCACATAGGCGGCAAAGCTCATGGTCAGGCACTTGGGGAGCTTGCCGGTATGCTCCACATACTCCAGGAAGCTGGGCATATTCCGGGCCCGCCACTTGGAGGTGGAGTTCAGGGAGATGCTCATCAGCTCATGGTTCACAAAGGGGTTGTTGAACCGGTCCTGGACGGCGGCGGCGAATTGCTCCAAGTCCGCCTTGTCCAGCGGCAGGGTGGGGATGACCTCCTCGTAGAGCATCTTGTTCATGAAGCCCCGAACGGTGTCGTTTTCCATGCAGTCCCGGACGATGTTAAAGCCGCCCAGGTAGGCGCCCAGAACGAAGCCGGTGTGGGCCCCGTTGAGGATGCGGACCTTCCGCTTTTTATAGGGGGTCACGTCGGGGACCACCGGGCAGTTGACGCCGGCGGCCTTAAAGGGCAGCTTCTTCTCCAGCCACGCCGGACCCTCGATGTTCCACACGCCGAAGACCTCGCCCACGTCGATCAGATCGTCATGGTAGCCGTTTTCGGCCTCCAGACGGGCCGCCTCCGCCGCGTCCCGGATCCGACCCGGAACGATCCGGTCCACCAGGGTGGAGCAGAAGGTGCAGTCATTGTTTACATAATTCAGGAAGCCCTCCTCCAGGCCCCACTGCCGGATGTACTGGTTCACGCACTTTTGCAGCTCCTTGCCGTTGTTGTCGATGAGCTCGCAGGAGAGGATCACCAGGCCCGGCTTCCCGGCCTTATACCGGGCGTAGAGGACCTGGGTCAGCTTGCCGGGGAAGGAGGACGCGGGAGTATCGCCAAGCTGGCAGGCGGGGTCGTAGACGATGCCGGCCTCGGTGGTGTTGGACACCACATATTCCAGATCGTCCGACACGGCCAGGGCCATCATGCTGTCGTACCCCTCCCGCTCATAGGGGTTGAGGCACCGGGAGACGGAGGAAATGACCCGCTTCCGGTCCACCTTCTGCCCATTCTCCATGCCCCGGAGATAGAGGGTGTAGAGCCCCTCCTGGGCGTTGATGAGGCCGGTCAGGCCCATGGCGATGGGCTGCACCAGAACGCACTTGCCGTTCCAGCCCGCCTTCTCGTTGGCCACGTCGAACCAGTAGTTGACGAACGCCCGCAGGAAATTGCCCTCGCCGAACTGCAGGACCTTCTCCGGCGCCTTCTCCAGAATGTAGCCGGTGTAGCCGGATTGTTTAAGAACCTTGTAATTGAGTTTTTCCATGACCTTACCCTCCAATGTTAAAAATTTTTTTACTTTTATTTTATAGATTGCTCGCCTGATTGGACAGTGTCAGCCAAAAATAGGCGTCCATAAGAAAAGCCTTCTCGCTGCCGGCCGCTTTCCAGCGGCGGCTGCGGATCCCCTTCAACGGCTTTTTCGCTTTTACCGCGGGAATTTGCTTTTTCGTGACGGATCCTTCCTTTCTGATTTACTGGGAATGCGCCCGCAGCCCCAATCTGCGGACTGTCACCATTATAAGCCCAATGTTTTTGCAAGGAAATAGCAGAATTTGCGGGAAAACATTGCGAATATTGCGCAGTTTGCCGTTGACATTTTTCAGCGGAAAGAGTATGATATTTTTAATCCATCCCAGATCGGAGGTGGCCGCCGTGGCGGTGACGCCCAAGGGCTTCGACCCCCGCCAGGAAATGCGGAGGCCGGATTTTGAACTGCAATACAAGCGGGACGCCTATCTCAAGCAGGTGGCTCTGCATCACCACGACTTCTTTGAGCTGTACTTCCTGGTCTCCGGGGACGTGACTTATACCATTGAGAGCAAGCTCTACCATGTGGCCCCGGGAGATATTCTGCTGATCAGCCCCCGGGAGCTGCACCAACTCCACATTCAGCCGGAAATGACGGGCTACGAGCGGTACGTCCTCTGGGTGGACCCCCAGCTGGTACGCCGGCTCTCCACCGGCGCCACCCCCCTGCTCCGCTGCCTGGACCCCGCCCAGCCGGGCTACCGGAACCGGCTCCGGCCGGAGCCGGAGGCCTGGAAATCCCTGTTCGGCCTGATCCAGGCCCTCTACCGGGAGTGCCAGCAGGAGGAATACGGCAGCGACCTGCTCCAAACCAGCCTGCTGACCCAGATCCTGGTGGAGATCAACCGGCTGGCGGCCCAGCCGGAAAAGCAGGGGGAATCCCCCAGGTCCAGCCAAGCGGTATCCCAGGTTATAGATTATGTTAACCTGCATTATGGGGAGGATCTGTCCCTGGAGCAGCTGGCGGAGCGGTTTTTTGTCAGCAAATACCATTTAAGCCACGAATTTAACCGGCTGGTGGGCACCAGCGTTCACCGGTACATTCAGAAAAAACGGCTGCTCATTGCCCGGCAGCTGATGGCCCAGGGCAAGCGGCCCAGCCAGATCTACAGCTCCTGCGGCTTCGCCGATTACCCCGGCTTTTACCGGGCGTTTAAGGCCGAGTACGGCCTGACCCCCAAAGAATACGCCCTGTCCGCCCGGCAGGGTGAAATAAAGGAAGGATCGCTATGAAAGCTCTGAAAGTCGCCTACATCGGCGGCGGCTCCAAAAACTGGGCTCACTCCTTTATGCAGGATCTGGCCCTGGCGGAAGGGTTGACCGGCGAGGTGGCTCTGTACGACATCGACCGGCCCGCCGCCCAGCGAAATCAGGCCATCGCCCGACGGATGGGGGAAAATCCCGCCGTCCGCTCCCCCTTCCGCTACACCGTGGCGGACACCCTGGCCGAGGCGCTGACCGGGGCGGATTTTGTGCTGATCTCCATTCTTCCGGGTACCTTCCGGGAGATGCGCTCCGACGTCCACGCCCCGGAGGCCTACGGCATCTATCAGAGCGTGGGGGACACCGTGGGTCCCGGCGGCATGCTGCGGACCATGCGCACCGTGCCCATTTATCAGGGCTTCGCCGACGCCATCCGGAAAAACTGCCCGGAGGCCTGGGTGCTGAATCTGACCAACCCCATGTCCGCCTGCGTCAAGGCCCTGTACGATGCCTTCCCGGGGATCAAAGCCTTCGGCTGCTGCCATGAGGTGTTCCACGCCCAGGACTTCCTGGCCGCCGTTTTGAAGGAGATGACCGGCATCCAGGCAGGCCGGCGGGACCTGTACACCGACGCCTCCGGCATTAACCACTTTACCTGGATTGTGGAGGCTCGGTACCGGGATGTGGACATCCTCTCCCTGCTGCCGGGATTTATGGAGAAGTATTTTGCCTCCGGCTACCACGCCCATGGCCGCCACGACGCCTGGAAAACCGACACCTTCGCCTGCGGCAACCGGGTGAAAATGGACCTGTTCCGCCGCTACGGGGCCCTGGGCGCCGCCGGGGACCGGCATCTGGCGGAATTTGTCAGCGGGAAGTGGTATCTGGCGGACCCGGAAACCGTCCAATACTGGCACTTTGGCCTGACCACCGTGGACTACCGGGAGGAAAATCAACGGCGTCTGGTGGAAAAAAGCGAGGCCATGGCCGCCGGCGCCCTGCCGGTGCCTCTGGCCCCCTCCGGGGAGGAGCTGGTGCGGCTGATCCGGGCCATCGCCGGGTTGGAGACCGTGGTCTCCAATGTGAACCTGCCCAATCAGGGGCAGATGCCCGGTCTGCCGCTGGGGGCCATTGTGGAGACCAACTGCGTCTTCTCCAACGGGGTAGTCCGTCCTGTGGCGTCCCGGCCCCTGCCGGAGGCGGTCCGGTCCCTGGTGGCCCGGAACTGGGCCAATATCGACCTGGCCTGCCAGGGCGCCATGGAGCGGGACGGGAAAAAGCTCCTGGCCTCCTTCCAGGACCAGCCCCTCTGCGGCTGCCTGACGCTGCAAGACGGCGCGGAGCTCTTCCGGGTCATGTGCGAAAACACCTGGGACTATTTATCCCCCTACTATACCCGGGGCCAGCTGGGGATTTGATAGCAAAAGGCTCGCTGCCGAGGCAGCGAGCCTTTTGCTACTGATCGACCTGTTCCTCTACATGCTCCAACAGGACCTTGGGGCCGGCCTGGCCCTCCATGGTGACGTTTTTCAGCGTCACCTTTTTTACGCAATTGAAGTAGAGTCCCATTCGGGAGGTGGGCTCCACATAGCTCATCATGGCGGGCTGGCCAGTGGAGGCATCCTTTTTGAAGGTGAAGTGGACGTTTTCGATGGTGATGGAGCCGATGGGCTGCTCCGTCAGGCCGTAGAAATAGCCCGCCGCCCACTCGCAGTCGGTACACGCCATGTCCCGGAAGGTGAAGGCCCCCAGGTAGGGGGTGGTGTCGTCCACGGGATAGGGGTCCTTGCTCCAGACGTACTCGGACATGCCGTCCGGGTCGCAGTTATAATACATATTGATCACCAGGGGGGCCATCACGTTGACCATGCGGATGTTGGAAAACTCCACCCCGTCGATCACCGCGTACTTGCCACGGCCCCGGCGGGATTTGATCCGCATACCCCGGTCCGTATGGGAAAAGAGGCACTGGCTCACCGTCAGCTCCCGGATGCCGCCGGACATCTCGCTGCCCAGGACCACCGCCCCGTGGGCGTGCTCCATCAGGCAGTTGCGGATCACATGGCGGGTGGCGGGGGTCTTGTACTTCATGCCGATATAGATTTTGCCGGA
>CANRHF010000149.1 GCA_947630345.1 uncultured Oscillospiraceae bacterium
CGCCACACCGGGGACATATTCCGCAGATACTGTACCACCTGGGGGACCACCTCCAGGATGTGGTCAACCTCTTCCTCCGTGTTGTACTCGCACAGGGACAGCCGCAGGGAGCCGTGGGCCACGTCATGGACCCGGCCAATGGCCAGCAGCACATGGCTGGGGTCCAGGGAACCGGAGGTGCAGGCGGAGCCGGAGGAGGCGGCCACTCCCTGGGCGTCCAGCAGCAGCAGCAGGGACTCCCCCTCGATGCCCTCAAAGCAGAAGCTGACGTTGCCCGGGAGCCGGTGGGTTAGATCGCCATTGACGGCGCTGTGGGGGATTTCGCTCAGACCCCGGATCAGCCGGTCCCGCATAGTGGTGACCTTTTGGGCGTTTGCCTCCATGTTGGCGCAGGACTCCGCCAGGGCGGCGGCCATGCCCCGAATGCCGGGCAGGTTCTCTGTCCCGGCCCGCTTGCCCCGCTCCTGAGCGCCGCCCTCGATAAGGTTCGTCAGGGGGAAGCCCCGGCGGACGTAGAGGGCCCCCACGCCCTTGGGGCCGTGGAACTTGTGGGCCGAGAGGCTGAGAAGGTCGATATGCTCCTTCTTCACGTCGATGGGCAAATGCCCCGCGGCCTGAACCGCGTCGGTGTGGAACACGACCCCAGCTTCCTTGCACACGGCGCCGATCTCGGCGATGGGCTGGATGGTGCCGATCTCGTTGTTGGCGTACATAATCGTGACCAGGCAGGTGTCCGGCCGGATGGCCTCCTTCACCTGCTGGGCGGTGACCAGGCCGTTCTCGTGAACGTCCAGCAGCGTCACCTCGAAGCCCTCCTCCTCCAGCCGCTCCAGGGTGTGGAGCACGGCGTGATGCTCGAAGGCGGTGGAGATGATGTGCTTTTTCCCCTTCCGGGCCCCCAGCCGGGCGGCGGAGCGGATGGCCTGATTGTCCGCCTCGCTGCCGCCGGAGGTGAAGATGATCTCCCGGGGCTCGCAGCCCAGGCATTTCGCCACGGTGGCCCGGGCGTCCTCCAGCGCCTCCTTGGCCTTCTGGCCGGGGGTGTGGAGACTGGAGGGGTTGCCGTAGACGGTGTCGAAATAGGGCAGCATGGCGTCAATGGCGGTTTTGCTCATTTTGGTGGTGGCGGCATTGTCCGCGTAAACTTGCATGAACTCACGTTCCTTCCATCAGGAGTATTTACCCAGTTATCTGGTAGGTAATATACCACCGTTTACCTACTTTGTCAATAGGCAATTCGGTAGGTCCCCCAAGGCGCTCTCCAGATCCCGGCACAGGGCCGTCAGGCCCTCTAAGTCCCTCGGGCCAAACCGGTTCAGGGTGGGGCTGTCCAGATCCAGCACCCCCCAGAGCCGCCCTTCGCAGCGCAGGGGCACCACGATCTCGGAATTGGAAGCGCTGTCGCAGGCGATATGGCCAGGGAAGGCGTGGACGTCGGGCACCAGCTGGGGGCGGTCGGTTTTCGCGGCGGTGCCGCAGACCCCCCGGCCCAGGGGGATCTCGATGCAGGCGGGCTTGCCCTGGAAGGGCCCCAGCACCAGCGTCTCCCCCTCCAGAGAATAGAAGCCCGCCCAGTTGAGATCGGGCAGCTCCTGATAGATGAGGGCCGAAGCGTTGGCCAGATTGGCGATCAAATGGGGCACGTCCTCCACCAGGGCGGTCAGCCGGGCGGAGAGGGCGGCATAATCGATATCTTTTTCCATAATCTGCCTCCTTTTCCACCTATCATACACGGTTTGGGCGGCGGGCGCAAGTCCTTTCCAAAAAAAACCGGAAAATCCAGGGCGTTCCTGTTTTTTCGACTTTTACTGCGTTTATCCTCGGCGCGCCGGGTCATATTAAAGAAGCAGACCAAAATGGAGGGTTGGAAAATGAAAAAATTGGGAAGTTTAATGATCCCTTTGCTGCTGCTGGCCCTGGTTCTGCCCCAGACGGCCAACGCGGCCTCCTTATTAATACCGGTGGGTCAGGTGGTGGGCCTGGAGCTATCCAATGATACGGTGACTGTCGCCGCCATCGACGAGACCTTGGGCCAAAGCGCCAAGGCGGCGGGCCTCCAGGCCGGCGACGTGCTGCTGTCCGTCAACGGCCACTCCGTCACCACCGCCGCCGAGGTGCGCCGGGCGGTGGCCGCCGCGCAAGGTCCGGTGGAGCTGGTGGTGCGCCGGGACGGCCGGGAGCGGCGGCTCCAGGTGGAGCCGGCGCAGACCCCGGAAGGGCCTCAGCTGGGCGTCTACCTGCGCCAGGGCATCACCGGCATCGGCACCGTGACCTGGTACGATCCGGAAAGCCATCAGTTTGCCTGTCTGGGCCACGGCGTCAACGATCCGTCGGGGTCGCTGCTGGCAATGACCCGGGGCAGCGCCTATCCCGCCAGCATCCAAGCGGTGAAACGGGGCCTGTCCGGCCAGCCGGGCCAGCTTATGGGCACGGTGACGGATCGGACGCCTCTGGGCATCCTGTCCGCCAACACCGGCTCCGGGGTTTTCGGAACGGCCCAGGCAGCGTTTTCCGGCGCGCCCATGCCGGTGGGCGCCGCCGAGGAAGTCCACGCGGGGAAGGCCAGCATCCTTTCCACCATCTTCGGAACGGAGATACGGGAATATTCTGTGGAAATTCTGAAAATCTATCCAAAATCCCGTCAAAACGGGCGGAACATGCTGCTGAAAGTCACAGACCCGGCACTGCTGGACGCCACCGGCGGCATCGTCCAGGGCATGTCCGGCAGCCCGATCCTACAGGACGGGAAATTCATTGGGGCGGTGACCCATGTGCTGGTGAACGATCCCACCACCGGCTACGGCATTTTTATCGAAAATATGTTGGAGGCGGCGGGTTCCCCACTGCCGCTGGCAGCCTCGGCGGGGCGTTAGCCCCGCCAGGCGGGTGGGCAAAATTACTCCTGCCTACCTTTTTATTTTGGTGCATTCCTTATCCGCAATGCTCCCCGGCCCCTTCCGGGGGACCTACTTTCTTGCCGCAACAAGAAAGTAGGCAGAAAGATTTGTGCCCCCGCCGGGGCCGGGGCGCCTCGACGGGGGACACATTGAAATAGAAGTTAGAAGTAAACAGGTCAGCTGAGCGCCAGCTCGCCGTTTCGCACGGAAACGGTCACCTCCTGGCCGGGCCGGAGCGCCCCCTCCAAAATTTTTTTGGACAGGGCCGTCTCCACCGTGTGCTGCAAGTACCGCTTCAGGGGCCGGGCGCCGTACTGGGGATCGTAGGCCGCGTCCACGATGGCCAGCTTGGCCTCCTCCGTCAGCCGACAGGTGATCTGCTGCTCCGCCAGGCGGCGGTTCAGACGTTCCATTTGCAGATCAATGATCTTGGTCACATCCTGCCGGGTCAGGGGCTTGTAGAACACGATCTCGTCCAGCCGGTTGAGAAATTCCGGCCGGAAGGAGCGGCGCAGCAGCGCCTCCACCTGCTCCCGAGCGGCGGGATCGATGGTGCCGTCGGGGCGGATGCCGCCCAGCAGGTACTCCGAGCCCAGATTGGAGGTCAAAATCAAAATGGTGTTCTTGAAATCCACCGTCCGGCCCTGGGAATCCGTCACCCGGCCATCGTCCAGAACCTGGAGCAGCACGTTGAACACGTCGGGATGGGCCTTCTCCACCTCGTCAAAAAGCACCACGGAGTAGGGCTTCCGCCGCACCGCCTCGGTGAGCTGGCCACCCTCCTCGTAGCCCACATATCCCGGAGGCGCGCCGATCAGCCGGGAGACGGAGAATTTTTCCATATATTCGGACATATCAATCCGAACCATGTTGTTTTCGTCGTCGAACAGATTCTGGGCCAGGGCCTTGGCCAGCTCCGTCTTGCCCACGCCGGTGGGTCCCAGGAACAGGAAGGACCCAATGGGCCGGTTGGGGTCCTGGATGCCGGCCCGGCTGCGCTGGATGGCCTCGGTGACCGCCGTAACGGCCTCGTCCTGGCCCACCACCCGACGGTGAAGGGCCTGGCCAAGGTTCAGCAGCTTCTCCCGCTCCCCCTGGACCAGCCGGGACACGGGGATCCCCGTCCAGCGCTCCACGATTCGGGCGATCTCCTCCTCCGTCACCCGGTCCCGGAGCAGGCTGCCCTCGCCCTGCTGGGCCCGGCGCTCCTCCTCCTGGAGCTGGCGCTGGGCCTCCGGCAGGCGGCCGTATTTCAGCTCCGCCGCCTTTTCCAGATCATACTGCCGCTGGGCCTGGTCGATCTGCCGGTTCAGCTCCTCGATTCTCTCCCGGAGCTGCTGGATGCGGGAAATGGCCTGCTTCTCGTTCTCCCACTGGGCCTTCTGGGCGTTGAAGCGGTCCTTGGTCTCCGCCAGCTCCTTCTGCAGGGCCTTCAAGCGGCCCTGGGACAGGGGATCCGCCTCCTTTTTCAGCGCCGCCTCCTCAATTTCCATCTGGATGATGTGCCTGCTCACCTCGTCCAGCTCCGCCGGCATGGAGTCCATCTCCGTGCGGATCTGGGCGCAGGCCTCGTCCACCAGGTCGATGGCCTTGTCCGGCAGGAACCGGTCGGTGATATACCGGTGGGACAGCGACGCGGCGGCCAGGAGGGCGGAATCCGCGATCTTCACCCCGTGGAACACCTCGTAGCGCTCCTTCAGCCCCCGGAGGATGGCCACCGTGTCCTCCACCGTGGGCTCGTCCACCATCACCGGCTGGAACCGCCGCTCCAGGGCGGCGTCCTTTTCGATATACTGCCGATACTCGTCCAGGGTGGTGGCCCCGATGCAGTGCAGCTC
>CANRHF010000150.1 GCA_947630345.1 uncultured Oscillospiraceae bacterium
CAGGACCAGCCGGTGACGCTGTCCAAATGGGATGGGGAGACCCCTCTGGTGACGGTGGAGCCGGGGGAGACCTGGACGGGCCTTCTGCCTGCCGGCTGCTATCGGGCCATGGCCGCCACCCGGCTGCCCAACGGCGACCAGCTGCTCCGGGAGCAGACCGTGGAGTTGAAGGACGGGGAATATCGGTTTGCCCTCTCCGCGCCCCAGCCCGCCCGGGAACAGCTGACCATTTCCCGGCCATTGCCAGTGTTCCGGCTGAGAGACGGAAGCGGGACCTGGCAGGACAGCCGCCGGCTGCTGACCGGCTGGCAGCTGCTGTGCTTTTTAGAGCCGGGCCGGGAGCCCACGGAGCATCTGCTTTTGGAGCTGACGGAGAACCTCTTGCCCTGCCGGATTTTGCTGATCGTGCCGGAGGGTACTACGCCCGTTCCCAGCCTGCCGGATGCGGAGCGCTGGACGGCGGACCCCGAGACCCCGGAGACCTTGGCCCGGAACGTGTTCGCCCCGCCGGATCTGCTTCCGCTGTCCCTTCTGTGCAGGGACGGCGTGTGCCGCTTCGCCACGGCGGGCTACAACGTGGGGATCGGGAAGCTCCTGGCGTCGGTTTTGCGGGAAAATCAATAAGAACGCGGGAAACCGAATCTGGTTTCCCGCACTTTTCTACTCTGTAAGGACATAACAGCCGTTGGTTCCCGTTTGAATCCGGCCCTTTTCGGCGGCATAGGCGATCGCCTCCCGCAGAAGGGCCGTTACCGCCGCGCCCGGCCGGGCGTAGCATAGCAGCTTGGCCGCCTCCCGGTAGAGATCCTCTTCCGAAAGGCTGATCTGCTCCCGGAGCACCTGGCACACCGCCGCGGCGGCCTCCTGCACCGGCAGATCCTTGGCCTCTCGGCGGTCCTCCTCCGTGGCGCTGACCCGGTAGAGCAGGTACTTTTCCGGTGCCTGCTCCTTGGCCCAGTAGAAGATCTGATCCTCCCGGCTGGTTTCTATCAGGCCCATTTCCCCGATCAGCCCGTCCAGATAGCTCTGCACCCGGCTTCCGGCCCGGCTGATGCCGCAGCTTTGCAGCACCCGGCGGGTCAGCAGGCTCCGGCTGATGGGGGCCTCCTTGTCTACCACCGTCTGGAGCTTTTTCTGAATTTTTTGGGCGTTTTTGGGGAGCAGAAATTCTTCGGCGGTCATGGGGGTGGCTTTCAGGGCGGCGGGCACATACACCGGCGGCCCGGATTTTTTGGGGGCCGCGTTTTGAGCCAACAGCGGGGCCGGTTCCACTGGCTCCTCCGCCGGCTCCGGCGGGGCGGGAATAGGACTTTTCAGCAGCTCCTCGATCCACGCCAGCTCCCGCTCCCGGTTGTCCCACCAGTCCATGGCCCAGACCCGATGGATTCGCCAGCCCAGCCCCTCCAAAACGCTCTGCTGGGCCAGTTCCCGGTCCCGGGTGGTTTTGGCGGCGCGATAGCCTGGGCCGTCCAGGAGAATTCCCAGCCGGTAGGTATCGGGCTTCTCCGGGTCCACCACGCCGATGTCGATCCGGTACGCCGAGTGGCCCACGGCCTGTTGGGTCTGGTAGCCCAGCCCCGCCAGGTGGTCGCATATGGCCTGGACGATGCCGGGATCGTCGGGCGCCGGTCGGACAGTCCCCTCGTTCTGGGGAAGGCTCTGGCGCCCGGCGTATTCCAGAAACCCCCGCAGGGCCGCCACACCCCGGGCGGAGGTGCGGGACAGATCCAGCTGCTCGGGAGACAGGGCGGTGAACACCGTCATCTCCTGCCGGGCCCGGGTGATGGCCACGTTCAGCCGCCGCCAGCCCCCGTCCCGGTTCAGCGGGCCAAAATTCATGGAGATCCGCCCCTCGGGATCGGGGCCGTAGCCGATGGAGAACAGGATCACGTCCCGCTCGTCGCCCTGGACGTTTTCCAGGTTCTTGATGAACACCGGCTCTTGGGCGTGGTAGGCCCAGGCCTCCAGTTCGGGGTCGGAAGCGCACGCCTCGCTCAGCAGATCGTCGATCAGATTCTGCTGCTGGATGTTGAAGGTGACCACCCCCACGCTCTGCATTTTCGCCTGGGGATCGTGGCAGCGGCGCTTCAGCTCCGCCACCACCGCCTGGGCCTCCTCTGGATTTTGCCGCTGCTTGCCCCGGCGGAAGGTACCCTTTACGGGGACCAGCCGCACCTTGGAGGCCCGGTCGTTCACCGAGGGGAAGGTGTAGAGCCGGTTTTCGTAAAATTCAGCGTTGCTGAAGGCGATCAGGCTCTCATGGCGGCTGCGGTAGTGCCACAGCAGGTGGGTCTGAGGAAGGCTCAGGGCCAGGCAGTCGTCCAAAATGCTTTCCAGATCCTCCAGCTCCAGATTGTCCTCGTCCAGGTTGTTAGATGCAAAGAAGGAGGTGGGGGGCATCTGATTGGGGTCCCCGGCGATGACGGCGGCGTTGCCCCGGGCCAGCACCCCCACCGCCTTGCAGGTGGGCAGCTGGGAGGCCTCGTCGAACACCACCAAATCGAAGGGAGGCCGGGCCGGATCCAAATACTGGGCGGCGGAAATGGGGCTCATCAGCATACAGGGGCACAGCCTGGGCAGCAGATTGGGGAGCTGCTCCAGCAGCCTGCGGATGCTCACGCCCCTGCCGCCGCTGCGGATCGCCCGCTGGAGAATGCCCAGCTCGGAGCTTTGGGCCGCCTCCCGGGCAAAGCTGGGGACCCGCTGTGCCAGGCGGCAGTAGATCTCCTGCTGGGTCAGCCTGGCGAGTTCTCCGTCCAGCTTGCGGAACTGGCGGATCTGCTCCTGGAAGACCGCCCCGGAGAAGCTCCGCAGCGCCTCCTCCCGGTCGATGGTCTGCCGGGCCAGACCCATGGTCAGGGCCTTCTGATAGGCGGGCAGAACCTCATCGTGGGCCAGTCCCGCCCGGTAGGCGTCCACCACGGCCCCCAGCTTGGCGTTGGCGGCGGTCTCCGCCATGGCGTTCCAGGCGATATAATCTTTCAGATTCTGTAAATTGCTTTGCAGCGTGTCGTACATTTGGGCCTGGGTGTCGAAGAAATCCTCGGAATCCTCCCAGGAGAGGTTCAGCGCCTGATCCAGAGCGCCCTTCGCCTCCCGGAAGGCGTTACCGGCGGCCAAATATGCCTCCAAAACCGGCTTTTTCGCCCGGTCTCCGGCAAATCCAAGGCGCAGAGCGCGGGCTCCCAAGGCATCATCCAGCTTTACCGCGCTGTCCAAGGCGGCCTGGGCGGCCCGGTCCATGGCGGAGGGATCCGATCCAAAGAAGAAGGTCTCGTCTCCAAAGGCCCCTACCAGCTTTTCCGCCTCGGATAGCTCCTGCTGATAATCGGCCAGCAGGGTCAGCGCTTCCCGGAGGGCGCCGGCGTCGATTTTTCCCCTGGCGAAGGGGGCCAGCCGCCGCGCCAGACCGTTTTGGGCCATCAGCCGGGGCAGGAGCCATTTTTCCGCCGCGCTGTCCCAGCTCCGGGCCAACGCCGCCCCATCCTGGCGCAGGAACTCCTCCCGCCAGTTTTTCAGCAGAAGATCGCGCTTTTCCCCGGCGGAAAGAAGGTGGGCGCAGAGGACCCGGACGCCCCGAAAATAGGGCTCCGGCTCCTCCCGCTTTCCCCAGCTCCGGGGGAAGGCCAGCCAGGCTTGCAGCTCCTCCGCCACCGCAGAGAATCGGCGGATCTCCGACTCCCGGCTGGGCGTCGGAACGCCCAAAGCGTCCGAAAGGGCCTGGAGCGCCTCCCGGAAGGGCCCGAGGGCCCGGCGGCAGCCGTCAATTTTCTGAGGCAGGGAGAAGCGAAGCTGCTGGGTGTACTGGGTCTGGCCCACCGGGTCCAGGGGATGGTCGTGGGGGTGCCCAATGGCCTGCCCGGCGGACACCAGCTGTTCCAGCACCCGCAGCCGGGTTTCCAGGGTGGCGGCGTCGGCGCCCGATAGGAAGCTCTCCGGGAAGGGGGGCAGCTCCGGGACGAGGCGCAGCGATTCGTATCGATTGATCAGGGTAAACAGGCTTTCCCCGCAGGGCTGGACTCGGTGCAGGGCCTTGGCGTACCGGTCCAGCTGGGCCCGGGTCTGGGCCAGCTGCTCCCCCTTCCGCCCGAAGGCCTCCGGGGGCATGACCTTGGTGACTTCGGTGGCCCGGCGGAGCTGCTCCAGCACGTCCCGCTTTTTGGACTTGTTGGAGTGAAGCTCCAGACAGAAGGGGCCGATGCCGATGGCCTCCAGCCGCCGCTGCACCACCTCCAGCGCCGCCATTTTCTCCGCCACGAACAGCACCGTCTTCCCCTGGGCCAGGGTGTTGGCGATGAGGGCGGTGATGGTCTGGGATTTGCCGGTGCCGGGGGGACCGTGGAGTACGAAGGTGGCCCCTTCTCCGGCGGAGCGGATGGCGTAGAGCTGGGAGGCGTCCGCCGGAATGGGCAGCAGCACCCCCTCCTCGGGCACGGTCTGGGGAAGCTCCATCTCCTCGGCCTCCCAGGCCAGCCGCCCCTCCATCAGGCTTTTCACCAAGGGATGTTGGACGATGTCCTGGGCCCGGTTGCGCAGATCGTTCCACATGACGAACTGGCTAAAGGAGAAAATACCCAGATAGGCGCTCTCCACCACGTCCCACCGGGGCTGGTCCATCACCGCTTCACGCATCACCGTGAACACCTGACGGCTGTCCACGCCCTTGTCGTCCATGGGCAGAGGATCCAGCCCGGTAACGGTAATATGGAAATCCTGCTTTAACTTTTCCAGCAG
>CANRHF010000151.1 GCA_947630345.1 uncultured Oscillospiraceae bacterium
CGTCAGGGCAGCACCCGGGCCCCCCAGTGGACCCACGGCGGCATCGTATTCGCCCCCAAGCCCCGGGATTACAGCTACACCTTAAATAAGAAGACCCGCCGCCTGGCGCTCAAGAGCGTACTCAGCGCCAAGGCCAGCGAAGGCAACATCCTGGTCATCGACAGCATCCAGGTGGAGAGCCCCAAGACCAAGCCCTTCGCCCAGTTCCTCAGCGCCGTGGGCGCCGAGGGCAAGGTGCTGGTCGTCACCGCCGGTCCGGACAGCAACGTGGTCCTCTCCGGCCGGAACATCCCCGGCTGCCAGATCACCTTTGCCAACCTGATCAACGTCTATGACGTGCTGAACAGCGGCAAGCTGGTGGTGGATCAGGCGGCTCTGGCCAAGATCGAGGAGGTATTTGCATGAGCAATGCTTACGACATCATCAAGCGCCCGGTGATCACCGAGCAGTCCATGGAAAACGTGGCGGATAAGAAGTACGTCTTCATGGTGGACATCAACGCCGCCAAGCCCGAGATTAAGGCCGCTGTGGAGGAGATCTTCGGCGTGAAGGTGGAAAAGGTCACCACCCTGCGGATGCAGGGCAAGCAGAAGCGCACCGGCGCCTATCCCGTGGGCCGCCGTCCCGCCTACAAGAAGGCAATGGTCAAGCTGACGAAGGACTCCAAGACCATCGAGTTCTTTGAAGGCATGGTCTAACCGGAAAGGAGCATAAAAATGGCTATCAAATCCTATAAGCCCTATACTCCCGCCCGGAGAGGAATGACCGTGTCCGGCTTCGACGGAGTGGACAAGAAGGCCAAGCCCGAGCGCAGCCTGGTCGAGACCGTCAAGAAGCACGCCGGCCGCAACAGCTACGGCCACATCACCGTCCGCCACCGCGGCGGCGGCAACAAGCGGAAGTACCGCGTCATCGATTTTCACCGGGCCAAGCAGGATATGCCCGCCACCGTCCAGCGCCTGGAGTACGACCCCAACCGGAGCGCCTTCATCGCCCTGGTCAAGTACGAGGACGGCACCCTGAGCTACATTCTGGCCCCCTACGGCCTGAAGGCCGGGGACCAGGTGGTCTCCTCCCCCAGCGCCGACATCAAGCCCGGCAACTGCCTGCCCATCGCCAACATCCCCGTGGGTACCGTGATCCACAATGTGGAGCTCAACCCCGGCCGGGGCGCCCAGCTGGTGCGCAGCGCCGGCGCCGCCGCCCAGCTGATGGCCAAGGAAGGCGAGCTGGCCCAGGTCCGTCTGCCCAGCGGCGAGGTCCGCTACGTCCGGACCAACTGCACCGCCTGCATCGGTCAGGTGGGCAACCTGGATCATGAGAACGTCCACATCGGCAAGGCCGGCCGGAAGCGCCACATGGGCATCCGTCCCACCGTCCGCGGCTCCGTGATGAACCCCAACGACCATCCCCACGGCGGCGGCGAAGGCCGCGCCCCGGTGGGCCGTCCCGGGCCTGTCACCCCGTGGGGCAAGCCGGCTCTGGGCTACAAGACCCGCAAGACGAAGAACCGCACCAACAAGTTCATCGTCAAGCGCAGAAACAGCAAGTAAGGAGGATATGAGAAATGAGCAGAAGCGTCAAGAAAGGCCCGTTTGTCGCTCCCGAGCTGTATAAGCGCATCGAGGAGCTGAACAAGGCCGGAGAAAAGAAAGTCCTCAAGACTTGGTCCAGGGCTTCCACGATTTTCCCCTCCTTCGTCGGTCATACCATCGCTGTCCATGACGGCCGGAAGCACGTTCCCGTGTATATCACCGAGGACATGGTGGGTCACAAGCTGGGCGAGTTCGTGCCGACCAGAACCTTCCGGGGTCACTCTGGCAGCAAGACCGCCAACGCCAAGTAAGGAGGTAGGAGTATGGAAGCGTTTGCCCATGTCAAATACGTCCGGATGTCTCCCCGCAAGGTCCAGCTGGTCTGCGACATGATCCGGGGCAAGGACGTCAACACCGCCAAAGCCTACCTGAACCAGACCTCCAAGGCCGCCTGTGAGCCCATGCGGAAGCTGCTGAGCAGCGCCGTGGCCAATGCCGAGCACAATCACGGGATGAACCCGGAGAGCCTGTATGTCTCCACCGTGGTGGCCAATCCCGGCCCCACGCTGAAGCGCGGCCGCATCGCGTCCCGCCGGGGCTTCGTTCGTATTCTCAAGAGAACTACTCACATCACCATCGGTGTGAGCGAGAAGGCTTAATCAGGAGGTTGCTATGGGACAGAAAGTCAATCCCCATGGTCTGCGGGTCGGCGTGATCAAGGACTGGGACTCCCGCTGGTATGCCCGGGAGGAGCAGGTCGGCGACCTGATCGTTGAGGACTATAACATCCGGAAATATCTGAAGAAGCGCCTGTATAACGCGGGCGTCGCCAAGATCGAGATCGAGCGCTCCAGCGGCAAGATCAAGATCAACATCAACTGCTCCCGCCCCGGCGTGGTCATCGGCAAGGCCGGCGCGGACATCGAGAATCTCCGCAAGGAGATGGAAGCCAAGCTGGGCAAGAGCGTCGCTCTGAACATCGTTGAGATCCGCAGTCCGGATCTGAACGCCCAGCTGGTGGCCGAGAACATTGCCCAGCAGCTGGAGAAGCGGATCTCCTTCCGCCGGGCTATGAAGAAGGCCATGCAGACCGCCACCCGCCTTGGCGCCAAGGGCATCAAGGTCACCTGCGGCGGCCGTCTGGGCGGCGCTGAGATCGCCCGGAGCGAATCCTATCACGAAGGGACCATCCCCCTGCAGACCCTCCGGGCCGACATTGAGTACGGCTTTGCCGAGGCTGCCACCACCTACGGCCGCATCGGCGTCAAGGTGTGGATCTACAAGGGCGAGGTTCTGAACACCACCCTCCGCGCCGCCGCCCCGGAGCCCGCTCCCCGTGAGCGCCGGGATCGTCGGGACCGTCGGGACCGCCGTCCGGGCGGGGATCGCGGTGGTGACCGCCGGGGCTCCGGCTCTGACCGGCCCCGTACCCGCAGAGAAGGAGGAACCCGCTGATGCTGATGCCCAAAAGAGTAAAGTACCGCAAGGTGCAGCGCGGCCGTATGACCGGCGCGGCCTCCCGCGGCAATAAGGTTTCCTACGGCGACTACGGCATCCAGGCCCTGGAGCCCGGCTGGATCTCCGGCAATCAGATCGAGGCAGCCCGTATCGCCATGACCCGTTACACCAAGCGTGGCGGCAAGGTCTGGATCAAGATCTTCCCCGACAAGCCCTACTCCAAGAAGGGCCTGGGCACCCGTATGGGTTCCGGTAAAGGCGCTCCCGAGGGCTGGGTCGCTGTGGTGAAGAACCAGAAGGTGATGTTCGAGATCGGCGGCGTGGACGAGTCCACGGCGAAGGAGGCCCTGCGCCTGGCCCAGCACAAGCTGCCCATCAAGACCCGCATCATCCCCAAGGAAGCTCCCGATACTGAGATTGGCGGTGAAGAGTAATGAAGGCGAAGGAACTAGAGAAGACCAAGGCCCTGTCCGTGGAAGACCTTCAGAAGAAGCTCCAGGACCTGAAGAAGGACCTGTTCATGCTGCGGATGCAGCACGCCACCAACCAGCTGGATAACCCCATGCAGATCGCGGCGGTCAAGAAGGACATCGCCCAGATCAAGACCATCATCCGGCAGAAGCAGACCAATGTCTGAGGAGGTAAGCCAGAATGAGTGAGAATACAAGAGCTTTCCGCAAAACCAGAATTGGTCAGGTCGTCTCCGACAAGATGGACAAGACCATCGTGGTTGCGATTGAGGACAGCGTCCAGCATCCTCTGTACAAGAAGACCCTGAAGCGGACTTACAAGCTGAAGGCCCACGACGAGGAAAACGCCTGCGGCATCGGCGACACCGTGGAGGTCATGGAGACCAGGCCATTGTCCAAGGACAAGAGATGGCGGCTGGTCCGTATCATCGAAAAGGCGAAGTAAGGAGGTCGGTAGGCTATGATTCAACAGGAGAGTTACCTGAAAGTCGCCGACAACACCGGCGCTAAGGAAATTCACTGCATCCGGGTCCTGGGCGGCTCCAAGCGGAAGACCGGCAACATCGGCGATGTGATCGTGGCTTCCGTCCGGAAGGCCACCCCCGGCGGCACGGTGAAGAAGGGCGAGGTGGTCAAGGCCGTCATCGTCCGCACCAAACGGGGCCTGCGCCGGGAAGACGGCACCTACGTCCGCTTCGACGAGAACGCGGCGGTGCTGATCCGGGACGACAAGAACCCCAGAGGCACCCGTATCTTTGGACCGGTGGCGCGGGAACTGCGGGAGCGGGACTACATGAAGATCCTTTCCCTGGCGCCCGAAGTCATCTAAGGGGGAACCGAAGATATGAACATTAAGAAAAACGACACCGTGATCGTCCTGTCCGGCAAGGACAAGGGCGTGAAGGGCAAGGTCCTCACCGCCATGCCCAAGAAGGAAATGGTCATTGTGGAGAAGGTCAATCTGGCCACCTGCCACACCAAGCCCCGCCGTCAGGGGGACCCCGGCGGCATCATCAAGCGGGAAACCCCCATCCGGGCCTGCAAGGTCGCCCTGTACTGCCCCAAGTGCGACAAGGGCGTTCGGATCGGCTTTAAGGTCGAGGGCGAGAAGAAGACCCGCATCTGCCGCAAGTGCGGCGCCGAAATCTGATGAAGGAGGAGATCGACAATGGCTAGCAGACTGCAAGAGAAGTACACCGCCGAGATCGCTCCCGCTCTGAATAAGAAATTCGGCTACAAGAGCGTCATGCA
>CANRHF010000152.1 GCA_947630345.1 uncultured Oscillospiraceae bacterium
CGCAGGAAGTTCCGGCCGACAATGCCGTGAACGTCGCAGCCGCAGATGCCTCTGGGGCTCTTGGGGGTGATGCGGCAGGGGCCCATGGAGCAGATCCGGCAGCAGGTGCCGGCCTCGCCGAAGCCACAGTGGGGGGTCTGGTTTTTGACCCGCTGCTGCCAGGAGTCGGCGCCCACCTTTTTCCCGTTTTCCAGCAGGGAATTGGTGGCGGCCTCCATCTCCTCAACAGTGGTTAAACGATCCCAATCCTTCATGTTATCCTCCTATTTTTATGTACCTGGGGATTTGGTACATAGCGTATCGATAATATTATACTCATATAAGATGGTTTGTCAATTACAAGTTTTCTCAAAATTTGCGCCTTCGGCCAGTTTATTTAAATGTTTCACTTAAATTTTGGAAAACCTTGTAAAAACGGTTGTAAACGCCGGGAAAATCTGATAAAATAGATTCACTCTTTGAAGGAGGTTCCGATTATGGATTATGTAGAAGAAGTATTTGACCGGGTAAGGCTTCAGAATCCGGCCCAGCCCGAGTTCCACCAGGCGGTGCAGGAGGTGCTGACCACCCTGCGTCCCGTGATCGCCCGGGACGAGGAGCGCTACCGCCGGGAGGCCCTCTTGGAGCGGATGACCACCCCGGAGCGGGTGATCCTGTTCCGGGTGCCCTGGGTGGACGACCGGGGCCAGGTCCAGGTAAACAACGGCTTCCGGGTCCAGTTCAACAGCGCCATCGGTCCCTACAAGGGGGGATTGCGGTTCCATCCCTCCGTGAATCTGGGGGTCATCAAGTTTTTGGGCTTTGAGCAGGTGTTCAAAAACGCCCTGACGGGTCTGCCCATCGGCGGCGGCAAGGGCGGCGCGGACTTTGACCCCAAGGGCAAGTCCGACAGGGAGGTCATGGCCTTCTGCCAGAGCTTCATGACGGAGCTGTACCGCCATATCGGCCCGGACACCGACGTGCCCGCCGGGGATATCGGCGTGGGCGGCCGGGAGATCGGCTATCTCTACGGTCAGTATAAGCGGATCCGGGGGACTTATGAAGGAGTGCTGACCGGCAAGGGCCTGACCTACGGCGGCTCCCTGGCCCGGACGGAGGCCACGGGCTACGGCCTGCTGTATCTGACGGAGGAAATGCTCAAGAGCAACGGCAAGAGCCTATCCGGCTCCACCGTGGCGGTGTCCGGCGCGGGAAACGTAGCCACCTACGCCATTCAGAAGGCCTGGCAGCTGGGGGCCAAGCCCGTCACCTGCTCCGACTCCACCGGCTGGATCTACGACCCGGCGGGCATCGACGTGGCCACCCTCAAGCAAGTCAAGGAGGTCCGCCGGGCCCGGCTGACGGAGTACGCCGCCCAGCGCCCCGGCGCGGAGTACCATCCCGGCAAGGGGGTCTGGACGGTGCAGTGCGACGTGGCCCTGCCCTGCGCCACCCAGAACGAGCTGGGCCTGGAGGACGCCAAGGCCCTGGTGGCCAACGGCTGCTTCGCCGTGGCGGAGGGGGCCAATATGCCCACCACCCTGGAGGCGACCAAGTATTTCCAGGACCAGGGCATTCTGTTCTGCCCGGGCAAGGCGGCCAACGCCGGCGGCGTCGCCACCTCTGCCCTGGAGATGAGCCAGAACTCCCAGCGGCTGAGCTGGACCTTCCAGGAGGTGGACAGCCGGCTCCAGGGGATCATGGTGAACATCTTCCACATGCTGGACGACGCCGCCAAGGAGTACGGCATGGAAGGCGACTATGTGGCCGGCGCCAATATCGCCGGGTTCCGGAAGGTGGCCCAGGCCATGGAGGCCCAGGGGATTGTCTGATTCTTCAAAACCGGATAAAAACAGCGTTTGGCTCCCCCGGAATTTCCGGGGGAGCCGGTTTTTGCGGCAAAGGCTGCTTATTTGGTCAGCGCGGCGGCGGTTTTGGCCGCCAGGGCGGCGTTGTTGAACACCAGCTGGATATTGGACGCCAGGGAGTCCCCGCCGGTGAGCTCCGCCACCCGGGCCAGCAGGAAGGGGGTGGTGGCCTTGCCGTGGATGCCCTTTTCGTTGCTCTCGGCAATGGCCTGGTCGATGGCGGCGTTGATCACCGCCGGGTCCATGGAGTATTCCGCAGGGATGGGGTTGGTCACCAGCATTCCCCCGGGATAGCCCAGCTCCCGCTGGACCCGGAAGGCCGCCGCCAGCTCCTGAGGTGTATCGATCCGGTAGTCCACCCGGAACCCGGAGGTA
Source organism: uncultured Oscillospiraceae bacterium (assembly GCA_947630345.1). Lineage (GTDB taxonomy): Bacteria > Bacillota > Clostridia > Oscillospirales > Oscillospiraceae > Faecousia. The sequence goes on from CANRHF010000152.1 coordinate 2,223, forward strand.
CGGGTGTAAAACGCGGGCAGCTCCTCGGTGCCGAAGCCGATCACCGGCACCCCGTGGGTCTCCAGATATTCCAGGGTCAGCCCCAGGTCCAGGATGCTCTTGGCCCCGGCGCAGATCACCATCACCGGGGTGTGGGCCAGCTCCTCCAAATCGGCGGAAATGTCCATGGTGGTCTCCGCCCCCCGGTGGACCCCGCCGATGCCGCCGGTGGCGAAAATTTGGATCCCCGCCATGTGGGCGATGATCATGGTGGTGGTGACGGTGGTGGCCCCGTCCTCTCCCCGGGCGCAGAGTACCGGCAGGTCCCGGCGGGAGGCCTTGGTGATGGCCTGCCCCTTTTTCCCGAAGTATTCGATCTCCTCCGGGGTCAGGCCGGCCTTCAGCCGGCCTCCGATGACGGCGATGGTGGCCGGGACGGCCCCATTTTTCCGAATGATGTCCTCCACCGCCAGGGCGGTCTGGACATTCTGGGGATAGGGCATTCCGTGGGAGATAATGGTGGATTCCAGGGCCACCACCGGCCGGCCCTCCGCCAACGCGGCGGCGACCTGGGGATTTACGTCCAAATAGCGATTCATAGCGTACCTTCCTTTATTATAAATGTATTATATATCCGCTTTGGCTGCCATCCGCTGCCGCAGGACCTCGGCGCTGAGGGCGGGATTGATGGTCTGCTCGCTCTCCATGGCGATCGAGGCGGCGGCAAGCCCCGCCTGGGCGGACTCCGCCAAGTCCAGGTCCTCCAAATACGCCCACACCAGCCCCGCCATAAAGGCGTCGCCGCAGCCGGTGGTACTCACCGGCCGGCCCTTGAGACTGGGCAGGAGCAGCATCCGGTCCCCCTCCCCTGCCAGGACGCCCCGGGCTCCCAGGGAGAGGAAGACCCGCTTCACGCCCTTGTCCAGCAGATTCCGGACGGCGAGCCTGCCGCCGGCGGCGTCCCGGATGGAAATGCCCGTCAGCACCTCCGCCTCCAGCCGGTTGGGCTTGAGGGTGTGGATCTTCGGCAGAATAGGCAGGAGCTTTTCCGCCTTAGCGGTGGAGACTGGGTCACAGAACAGGCCCTGGGGGCAGTTTTCCGCCAGATAGCGCAGGCTTTCCGCCGGAAGGTTGGCGTCCGCCACCACCGCCCGGGCGTTTTGCAGCAGGGGTAGGTTCCCCGCCAGGTATTCCGGGGTGATCCGGCGGCAGATCTCCATGTCCGACAGGGCCAGGGCCATCTCCCCCTCCGGGCCGGAAATGTAGAGATAGACCGAGGTCGCCCCGTCCGCCGGCTGGAGGGCGTGGCTGATATCGATGCCCAGCTCCTCGCAGGAGGCCGCCACCTGCCGGCCGTACAGGTCCCGCCCGAAGGCGGTGAGCAGCCGCACGTCCCGGCCCAGCAGGGCCAGATTGTGGGCAATATTCCGGCCCACCCCGCCAAGGCTTAAGCGGACAGAGCCGGGGTTGGAGTCCGCCGCCACCAGAGGCCCCGCGGACCGGCCTCCGATATCCACGTTGACGCCGCCGACCACAGCCGCATATGTCCCCGAATGAAGGACATATCCCTTTCCCGCAATATACCCCTTTTTCATCAGATTGGAGATGTGTACCGCGGCGGAGGACCGGGTGATTCCCAGCTTCTCCGCCAGGCGCCGCTGGGAGATCATGGGCTCCGCTTCCAAGAGCCGGAGTACCTCCCGCTCCCGCTGGGTCATGGGACCGCCTCCTAAGCATTTGCTTAAAAATAATCTAAAGATTATTATATTTTTCCAAAATCCCATTGTCAACGGAGAAAGACATGGCTTTTTACCCAAAAAAGCTGGGAAAAATGTGGGTAAAATGATGAAATGTATCTATTTTTCGACAGAAATAAAAGTTACCGTAGAAATTGCCAGAGAAATCGAGTATACTGTTAAGGTGAAATTTCCAGGAAGGAGTATGCTCTTTATGACATCTTCTGACAAGACGCAGCTTCAAATCCAGGCGTGCAAGGTGCGGATGGGAATCCTTTTGGGCACCTACAGCGCCAAGTGCGGACATCCTGGCGGCAGTCTCTCCGCCGCGGACATGCTTACCTATTTATATTTTCGCGAGATGAACGTGGATCCCGCCAACCCCAAGGATCCCAACCGGGACCGGTTTGTGCTGAGCAAGGGCCACACCGCCCCCGCCCTCTACGCCGCCCTTGCCAACCGGGGCTTTTTCCCGGTGGAGGACCTGGCGACGCTCCGGAAGGACGGAAGCTATCTCCAGGGCCACCCCAACATGGACTCGGTCCCGGGGGTGGATATGTCCACCGGCTCTCTGGGCCAGGGCGTCTCCTGCGCCTGCGGCATGGCTCTGGGGCTCAAGTATCAGGGCATCCCCGCCCGGGTGTATGCCATCCTGGGCGACGGAGAGATTGAGGAGGGCCAGGTGTGGGAGGCCTGTATGTTCGCCGCCCACTACAAGCTGGACAATCTGGTGATTATCGTGGACAACAACGGCCTTCAGATCGAC
>CANRHF010000153.1 GCA_947630345.1 uncultured Oscillospiraceae bacterium
GGAGATCGTCAAGCGGTACAAGCCCTTTCTGGACCCCCTGGAGCTGACCTACACCCAGTATCTGGTGATGATGGTGCTGTGGGAAAAGCGCCAGGTGACGGCCAAGGCCCTGGGGGACTGCCTTCTGCTGGACTCCGGCACCCTGACGCCCCTCCTGAAAAAAATGGAGGTCAAGGGTCTGCTCACCCGCACCCGATCCCAGGCCGACGAGCGGAATCTGCTGGTGACCATCACGGCCGGCGGCGAGGCGCTCAAGAAGGAAGCGGCGTCGGTACCGCCTAAAATGGCGGAGTGCGCCGGATTGACCCCCCAGGAGGCCGGGGAGCTTTACCGCCTGCTCTACAAAATGCTGAATAATAGGAAATAAGGTGCCATACAACATGTTTCTCTTTCAGATCAGCAATTATGACGACCCCGCGTTGGATACCGAGACAGCGGAGCTGCTCCGCCAGCGTTTGGAAGCCCACAGCCGAAGCGCTTTGCCCGGAATGTGGAAAGTGACGGACCGGATGAATACCTATGCCAAAGAAGGACCGGGCCGAAGGAAGCGGCAGGGACGATACCGCGTTTACGCGGGGATTTTGATCGCGCTGGGTATTTTTGTTCTCGTTCCCGGTCTTATGGAGCCACGGAACCCCGCCCTCATTTTTGCCGGCGCCGCCGCGATCATCGCGGGCCTTTTGGAACTGCTCCTGGCCCGGAAGGAAAAAACCGCCGCCATACCAGCCTCTTGCAAAAAAGAGGCGGAGAAGCTGCTGCAAGGGCGGCGAGCCATCGATTGGCGCAATGCCGAGGCCAAAATCGCGTTTGACGAAACGGGTATGACGATCTCCTCCGGGGAAAAGCGAGAAACGGTCCCTTACAGTCAAATATCGGAAGTATTTGAATCGGACCGCCTCTGGCTTCTTCTGTACAGCGGCGAAAAGGCGCTGCTTCTGCAAAAGAAGGACCTGGTTTCCGGCGACGCCGCGTCGTTCACCGCGCGTATTCTTGAGAAGACGAAAGGCGACGGAGTGGAATAGATACAAGAGGCGCCCAGGCGAAAGCCGGGGCGCTTCAACATTTCAAAAAAGCGCGGCATTTTATTTGGAAAAAAGGGATGGCCCCCGAAAGTTTTCTGAATGTTCATGATCTATTCATTGACATTTTTCCATAGGGTGATTATTATTTATAATAAAAGTAAAAGTGTTTGTTTCCGGGCCGGAATCCGCCGGCATAGGAGGGATCGCTCATGAAAAAGTTTGGTCTTTGCGCCACCATCGTCGCGCTGCTGCTGGTTTTTTCGGCGGTGACGTCCATTTTGCCGGTGCAGGCCTATGCCGCCGTAAGCGCTGCCGATCGCAAGGAATCCGTCCGGGTGTTTGTGGGAGACGTGGAAAATGCCCCCGGCAGCTATGCGAAGCAGCGGCTTGCCTACCTTCACCGGCTGGCCAAGTCCGACGGGGACACGCCGGTGGAGGCCATCGTTGGCTTTGACGATTACTATGCGCTGGAGGAGGTTTCCGACTGGCTGGAGCAATATCATGTGACCGCCAAGTGCGTTTATATGTGGGCGCCGGGCGACACCGGAAGGCTGGGCCTCTTCATTGAGAATGGCGATATACCAAAAGCGGTGGCGGATTTCCGCGCGTATGAAGAAGGCCGCGGCGCCGAGGAAGACGACGCGGAATATCTGGATTACCAGCGTTTCTTAAACGGAGAATTTGGCGTTTTCGCCCTGACGGTGATCGCGCCGGCGGGGACTCTGGATGAAATGGCCGCGGACCTGGACTCCATTTCCTATGTGGATGTGAAGTACAACGAACAAGTAGAGCGCTACGCGGCGCGGATGGGGAAGGACGTCAGCTACATCGATCTGCCCTCCAAGCCGGACGGCGCATTGTAAAATCCTGAAGTCCCGATCTTCCAGCGTTTTAAAAACCATACCAAAGAACAGGACCGCCGGCGGCCGCCAGCGGTCCTGTTCTTTCTAATGCCTTACTTTTTCTCCTTGATCCGTGCCTGGAGGTGCATGGACAGCACCGCCAGGGAGGTGGCCATATTCTCCTGCTGCACCAAAATGCCTGCCGGTACCTCCAAATGGGTGGGGGCAAAGTTCCAGATGGCCTTGATGCCGCAGGCGATCAGCTGGTCGCAGACCTCCTGGGCCTGCTCCACCGGCACGGTGATGATCCCCATCAGGACCTTATAGGTCCGGCAGAAACTCTCCAACCGGCTGATGGGGTAGATGGGCTTGCCCTCCCCCGCCGTGGGGTTCACATCGAAGGCCGCCAGAATGTTCAGACCGTACTCCTGAAAGCCGGTGTAGCTCAGCAGCGCCCTTCCCAGCTTGCCCGCGCCGATCAGCACAGCGTCGTTCAGATTGTCATACCCCAAAAACTGCTGAATGTCGTCGATCAGGCCCTCCCGGAGATAGCCCACCTTGGGCCGGCCCCCGTCGGAGACCATGGCCAGGTCCTTGCGGACCTGCACCTCCCCCATGCCCAGGGCCGCGGCCAGGGCGGTGGCGGAAATATAGGGCGAGCCCCCGTCAGGGATGGTTTTGAGATAGGCAAGGTAATTGGGAAGGCGCTTTAAGACGGATTTGGAGATTTCCTTGCGCTCCATAGATTTCCCTCCTGTGTTATCGATATCTTTTATATCGATTATACCACGCTTTTCCCCATCTTGCAAGTAAAATTTTTTTACGCCGTCTGCCGCAGCAGCTCCGTCCGCAGCCGGTCCATGATCCGCTTTTCCAGCCGGGAGATGTAGGACTGGGAGATGCCCAGCTTCTTGGCCACCTCCTTTTGGGTCATCTCCCGGCGGCCCCCCAGGCCAAAGCGGAGGGTCACGATCTCCCGCTCCCGGTCCGGTAGCTCCCGCACCGCCTGGCGCAGCAGGCGCAGGTCCACGTCGTCCTCCAGAGGCCGGAGGATCATATCCTCATCGGTGCCCAGAATGTCGGAAAGAAGCAGCTCGTTGCCGTCGTAGTCCATGTTGATGGGTTCGTCCAGGGAAACCTCTGTCTTTTGATTGGCGATCTTGCGGATGTGCATCAAAATCTCGTTTTCAATGCAGCGGGAAGCGTAGGTCGCCAATTTGATGTTCTTTTCCCGGCGATAGGTGTTAATGGCCTTAATGAGGCCAATGGTTCCGATGGAGATCAGGTCCTCCAAATTGACGCCGGTATTCTCAAACCGCCGGGCAATGAATACCACCAGCCGCAGATTCCGCTCGATGAGAAGCTGCTTGGCGCTTTCCTCCCCCCGTTCCAGGGCCTCCAGGGCCTGCTGCTCCTCCGGCCCCTTCAGGGGCGGCGGAAGCACGTCGCTTCCGCCGATGTAGTAGACGGGCTCCGGTTGGAGCATCCCGAGCTTGGTCAAAAAAGCCACGATTGCCTGCCGCATATCACGCCATCCTTTCATCCCATGGCGCCCACCAGCGCCTGACAGCCATCCTCCAATCCCTCCGGCGCGAAGGCCACCAGGGTCCCCGCCCGCCGGGCGTCGATTTTGACCTCCTCCAGCCGGAGGGCCAGCATCAGGCCCCCGGCATTTCCAACGCTTTTGTAGGGGATCAACCGCAGACCCGGCACCTTGCCAGAGGCCAGGGTCTCCACCGGGTTTTGAAGCTGCTCTTGGGTCAAGCCCGTGAGGGCTTGGGCCGTCCGGGGACCGACCACCGTCACCGGCTCCCCGGAAACCGGGTCCCGGAGGGTGTTGCCCGTGTCCCTGAGGGCCAGGAGCCGGACCTGGCGGCCCCGGTGCCGCAGCTCCAGGGGCAGATACTTCGGGCCGCCCAGGCCGGGAAGTCCCGTCCGGCACAGGAGCAGCAATCCCGCCGCGCCCAACAAGGGCGAGAGGAGAGAGCCGTTTCCCAGGCCCATGGCGATGCCGCCCAAGGCCATACTCAGGATGACGAACACCGCCGTCTTGGCAGCGGCCTCCCGGCACAGTCCGAAGGCCAGTACGCCCATGCACCCCAGGCTCACCAGATTCCAGGGAAGCCCTGCAAGAAAGGAAAAGCCCGGCAGCAAACACACTCCTCCGTACAACCCGCCCACGGCGGCGGCCAGGGCCGCCCGGGCCGCTCCCGGAGGGCTGCCGGAGAGCCGGTTGGTCCCCAGCAGGAGCAGAAAGTCCACCACAAAATTCAGTCCCATCACAAGATCCAGGTAAACGGTCATGCCCTTCCCCCTCTCGCTTCGGTACCCAAAGTATAACCTGTCCCGGGAAAGAAGTCCGTCGCAACCCAAAGCCCCATCCGGACAAAGAATCGGCCCGTCCTCCCCCGGCCCTCCAGATTGAAAACACAAAACCAAAAAAGCGGGAGCCGATTCCATCAGCTCCCGCTCGTTTCTGTCGAGGATTTTTCCTGCCGGGCCACCGCCCGGATATTTTTCTCCGCCTTGAACCGGGGCACCATCACTTCCCGGCCGCAGGTCTGGCAGACCAGCCGGAAGTCCGCCCCGGTGCGGGTGACCTTCCACAGCTTGCCCCCGCAGGGATGGGCCTTCTTCATGGTCAGAATGTCTCCTACCCGGATATCCATAAGCGCCTCCTAGCTCCTCTTTTTGATCTCCTCCCAGTACCGCTTGGCCGCCTGCTCCACCTTGTTGGGGCCGTACTCATAGTACTGGGTCCCCACCAGATCATCTGGCAGATACTGCTGGGCAACCCAGTGGCCGGGGAAGCTGTGGGGGTAGAGGTAGCCC
>CANRHF010000154.1 GCA_947630345.1 uncultured Oscillospiraceae bacterium
CTCTCGCCCATGTACTGCCGGATGACCCGCTGGCTGCCCAGTGCCCTGGCCGCCAGCCGGAACCCGCCCTGGACCCGGGCGCTGTAGCTGCTGGCGATGGCGTCGGTGCGCCGGGAGGAGGTGATGTCGCTGGTGGCGTCCACCTGCCGCACGTTGGCGGCAAAGGCGCCGGGGGCGCGGACGCCCTGCCTGTCCTCGCCGTAGAGGTAGGAGGAGCCGTCGATAAAATAGCGGGCCAGATCCTCCTCCCCCTTCCAGGCGCTGGCCTTCAGCGCCAGGCCCACGGCGGAGGTGTAGGTCCCCGGCCGGCCGCCGAAGATGCGGCCCGTGGCGTCCTCCCCCTCCAGGGCGATGGCGCTGCTGTTGGCCCGGACCCGGTTCTGCTCCTCCGGCTCCTCCTGTCCGGCGGCCAGCCGCACCGCCCGGTCCATCAGCGTCAGCACGTCCGGCCAGGCGTCCCGCATCACCGACGAGATATGGGCGGTGACGTCTATCCGGGGCCGCCCCAGCTCCGCCAGGGGAACACAGGTGAGGCCGTCCACCCGCCCGGCGCTGCTCCACACCGGGCGCACGCCCATGAGGGCCAGAAACTGCCCCAGCTGCTCCCCGCCGGTGCGGGTCACGTCCAGGGAGGTCATGTTCATGGCGATCTTGTCCGGCAAACGGCCGGACTCCTGCCGGTAGAGGGCCAGCAGGTCCTCCGCCGCCTGCTTTCCCCGCTCATAGGCGGCGGGGGTGGGTACCTTGTCCTGCTCCCCGCCGTGGAGGTTCCGGCCCGTAGGCAGGATCTCTCGCCCAGCCACCGCGGCGTCGCCGCCCCGGCTGGGCATGGTGAAGCCGCCGGAAAGGGCGTGGAGCAGACTGTCCAGCTCGTTTCCGGCCTGTCCCAGTCCCTCGGCCACGGCCCGGACGTCCTCCGCCAGCAGAGCCAGCGGTCCGTCTCCGGCGGGTCCCGCATCCAGGACCGCATCAATAAAGCGATTCATGGCGGCGTTCTGGGCAGCCGCATCCCCGGCAGGCTGCCAAACGACGCTTACCGCCGGGTCGTTCCGCCATAGCTCGGCGATGTAGTCCCGGACCCACTGCCGGTCCGGCGGCGTGCCGAAGGCCCGGCGGCGCCCACCCCGGCGGCGGGCGTCCGTCTTTCTGAGCAGGGCCCGCAGTTCTCGCAGGGCCGCGTCAAAGTCCGGCTCCCGTCGGAACGCCGCCTGCGCGGCGGGGGAGTTCCCGGCGGCGGTTTCAATGTCCCGGCGCAATAATTCCGCCTGGCCGTTTCCCTGCTCCTGGGCGGCAAAATACTGGTCGATCTGCTCCAAAAGCCGGCGCTGTTTCCCGTCCAAGCCCATATCGGGGGCAGGAAGATAGCTGAACGTGACGGCATACCCTCGGCGCTTGGCGATCAGCGCCTGGGGCACGATGGCGGCGTTGTAGGGGTAGAGATTCACCAGATCCCCAATGGCGATATCCGGGAAGCAGTCCCCACCCAGGCCGCAGGACTTCCCCGGCAGATACTCCAGGGAGCCGTGGGTGCCCAGATGGATCACCGCGTCAGCCTGCCAGTGATACCGGAGGTACCAGTAGGTGGCCAGGTACTGGTGGGTGGGCGGACAGGCGGGGTCCTGCAAGATCTTGCACACCTCGCCGGTACACTTGGCCCCGTAGCACCCCCGCTTGGGCTGGACCATCACCAAGACGTTCCCGAAGGGGATGCCGGTGATCAGCAGCTTCCCATCCAGAACCATCGCCTCGCCGGGGGCGGGGCCCCAGTGATCCTCCATCTCCCGGCGCACCGCCGGAGACAGCGTGTCGTAATAGGTGTGGTACTCCGATGCCGGCATGGCGTGGAGGACGCCGCCGCTGGCGGCAATGTCCTCCGCCGCAGTCCAGCGGAAATCGGAGATGGCTTTCTTTTCAAAAATCAGTTTTCGGAGGGCCTCCCCATCGGCGGGAATGTCCCTGACGGCATAGCTCTCCCTTTGAAGGCGGCGGAGCAGATCCACCGCGCTCTGGAAGGTGTCCAGGTCCGTGGCCTGCCCCACGGTGGCCTCCACTCCGGAGCAGGGCGCGTTGTGGAGCATGATGGCCACCCGTTTGACCTCGTTGGACTTGGCGCGCAGACGGAGCCAGCTTTCCATGCGGCCCGTCAGCCGCTCCACCCGCTCGGGAAAGGGGACGCGACGATGCTCGCCCTCGGCGCAGGACACATGGACCAGGTCCGTCATGCCCTGGAGCTCCGGGACGATGAAGTTGGTAGGCAGCTCCCCCTCGTAGGGCCGGGTCGCCCCCCGCCACTCCTCTGCCGTGTGTCGTGACAGCCCGGCGGGCCGGATCACCGGCACGTCCAGCGAAGCAAAGCAGGCCGCGGCCCGGGCGAACATATCCCGCCCGCCTCCGGCCTTGGTGCCCAGGAATTGGAAGTTGATGAACAGGTCGATGGCCGGCCTGCCCTCCAAGCAGAAGAACCGGGCCACCGCCTCCTCAAAGGGCAGCGTTCCCAGAGCCGCGTCCGGGGAGCCGTCTGTATAGGCGGCGATAACGCCGATGCCCCGGCGGGCCAGGCTCTCCGCAATGGCCCGCTCCACAGCCAGGTCCCCATCGGCCCACCGGCCCCGGTAGCTCAGCATCCCCGCGTAGTGGGGAAACCGCCGTCCCTCGCCGCGGAAGAAGTCCAGGGCCGAGGCGTAGAGGGCCCCATCAAAGGTGTAGATGGCATCCAGCGGCACGGGCTTGGGCGGCGGGAGCGCGGGGCCTTCTTGGCCTAAGAGTTGCCGGATGTGTCCAAAGGCGTTTTTCAGATTCTCCGGCCCGCCGTAGGCAAAATAGGCGTTCAGCCGCTCCACCTCCCCGGCGGGGAGGCCGGTGATCCCGGCGGCGATGTTCTCGCCGCTGAGGGGAATAATCAGCCGGCAGAGCCCCAGGACAGGGGCGCCGGTCAGATCCCCATGGTCCCCGTGGTCTGCCCCGGCCAGGAGCACGTCGAAGGTCTCGTCCAGCCTGGCGCGCCGGGCCTTCCGGGAGGAGAGAAAGCGGATCTCCGCCCCTGCCTCCCCGGCGGCCCGCTCCAGGGCGGGATTGTGCAGGGTTTCGCCGATGACAAGAATGTGCATGGTTTTTCTCCTGATGCTGCAAATGAAAACGATACATCGTTACCATGTGAATGCGGTATGAAAATTTCTTTTGGTCTTTTCTTTCAGGAAAGAGAATATCTCACGGGTTCCGCTCCAGCCCCGCCAGGGCGGAGCGGCGGCGAACGATAGCGCCCAGCTCCTCGCCCCGCAGTTCGTCCACCTTGTAGTAGACGGCGCCCAGGGCGTCCGCCACCTGTCGGGCGATGTGCAGGGAGATGAAGTCCTGTTCCGTGTCGATGACCACGGCGCTGACACGGTCCCGGCGCAGCAGCGCCGCGGCCTTCATAGCGTCCTCTACCGGGTCCTCGGTCCAGAGGGGCCGGTTCGCCCGGCCGTCGGTGACCAGCACCACCATGGGCAGCAGCTCCGGGTCCTTCAGCCGCCGGGCCCGCAGAAGCTGCCACGCCTGATAGAGCCCAGAGGCCAATGGCGTCCGCCCGCCAGTGGGCAGGGCCTGTAATTTTTTCTCCGCCAGGTCCACGCTGGCGGTGATGTCCAGCAGGGTCTGGGCTCCCTCCTTCCGGAAGGCCACCAGACCGATCCGGTCCCGCTTCTGGTAGGAGTCCAGCAGCATGGACAGCACCGCCTCCTTGGCGGCCTTCATCCGCTTCCGGGCCCCCATGGAGCCGCTGGCATCCACCACAAAGACGATGGTGGCCCCGATGTGGTCTTCCCGGACCTTGTAGCGGAGGTCGCTGTCCGTCAGGGCCACCGCCACCTCCCTGTGATCCCGGTACCGCTGATAGGGCGCGGCGGCCCGGAGCGTAGCGTCCAGGGCCAGGTCGTGCTGCCGGGGGGTGGGGTGCTGGGTGAAGGCCGCATAGCGGCCCTTGTTGGCGCCGCTCTTGGTCTTGCTGCGGCGGCCGGTGCCCATGCGGAACAGCCGGTCCCGGGGCATCGCCGGCAGGGCGGACAGGAGGAACACATCCTCCCCCTCCACCAGCTGTTCCTCCGAGGCCGCCCCCTCCGACACCTGGGGCGGCGGCGTGTCCAGCGCCTCCCCGTCATTGCCCTCCTGCTCCTGGAGATTGGGAGGCGGCGGAGGATCCGGGGCGCCGTTCTCCGGCTGGCTGGCGTCGCTCTGCCGGTCCTCGGACGGGGTATCCTGCCCTTCCCGCTCCTGCTGCTGGAGCTGGTCCTCCTCGGGAGGGCTCTCCCGCTTCCGCCGGTGGGGCAGGACGTAGACCGCCGCCTCCCGCAGGTCCGCCGGAGCGATATAGTCCCGCCCGTTCCAGGCGGCCACCGCGCCGGCAGTGCGGACCAGAACCACCTCGCAGCGGTTGCCCTCGGCCCCGGCCTGCTGGGCGTACCGAGCCGCCAGGGCGCGGACGGAGGCGTCAGGGACGATATCCGCGGCCAGGACCCGCGCCTTGGCCACGCGGCGGCGGAGCGTCTCCGTCTCCGCTGCCCACTGCGCGCAGAACGCCGCCGGGTCCCGTTCATACGCCATCCGGCGGCGGATGATCTCCGCCCGGGTCTCCACGTCCCGCTCCCCGGCCACGTCCACATAGAGGCCGAACCGGTCCAGAAACTGGGGCCGCAGCTTGCCCTCCTCCGG
>CANRHF010000155.1 GCA_947630345.1 uncultured Oscillospiraceae bacterium
CCTACAGCCGTCTGAACATTGCCATGCAGCTCCACTACTCCTGCATCCGCAACAACAACGAGCGGATGTACCGCGTCATGGGGGCTGACACCGGCTTTGACGCCATCGCCCAGAACACCTGCGGCGAGAGCATCGCCCGGCTCCTGTCCGCCCTGGATCTGGAGCAGGCCTGCCCCAAGACCATCCTCTACTCCCTGAACCCGGCGGACAACGCCCAGCTGGGTACCCTGATCGGCTGCTTCCAGGACAGCACCGTTCCCGGCAAGATCCAGCACGGTTCCGCCTGGTGGTTCAACGACACCAAGACCGGCATGGAGGATCAGATGCGCTCCCTGGCCAGCCTGGGGCTGCTGGGCAACTTCATCGGCATGCTCACCGACTCCCGCTCCTTCCTGTCCTACGCCCGGCACGACTATTTCCGCCGGATTTTGTGCAACCTCCTGGGCCAGTGGGTTGAAAACGGGGAATACCCCAATCATGACGCCTCTCTCCAGAAGATTGTGGAGGGCATCTGCTACCGCAACGCCGCCCGGTACTTTGATCTGTAAAACGCAGCCTGGCCCCGGCCCAAAAGGCCGGGGCGCCGCTTTTCCACAGAATCAGCTTCCCTGCTTGCGCATACAGTAAACCGGATGTGAACTCTTGTCCGCTTTTTTCCGGGAAAAGGGGACAAATAACCCTTGACAAACCCGGCTTTCAGTGGTAGAATACCTAGGTAATCAAGAAGGCTGAATCATCCGCCTCACCTCCAGCCCAGGGCAAAGAGGTTCATACCCATCTCCTTTCGGGGGGATCGTAAGCGGTATGCGGATGTTTCGGCATCCGCTTTTTTGTTGTTTTATTGGAGGTGCTCACCATCGGCAAATTAGACCATCAGCTCAACGACGAAATTCGGGACAAGGAGCTTCGGGTCATCGGCCCGGACGGCGCCCAGCTTGGCATCATGTCCGCCGCGCAAGCCCTCGCCATGGCGGAGGAGCGGCAAATGGATCTGGTGAAGATCTCTCCCAACGCCACGCCCCCCGTCTGCAAAATTATGGACTACTCCAAGTACTGCTTCGATCAGAAGAAGCGGGAAAAGGAGGCCAAGAAAAATCAGCGGGTGGTGGAGATCAAGGAGATCCGCATGAGTCCCAGCATCGACACCAACGACCTGAATACCAAGGTCAAGAGCGCCCAAAAATTCCTGAAGGAGGGCAACCGGGTCAAGGTCAGCGTTCGCTTCCGTGGCCGGGAGATGGCCCACACCAATCTGGGCGAGAAGCTGCTGCTGGAGTTTGCCGAGTCCTGCAAGGAGATGGCCGCCCTGGAGAAGAGCCCCAAGCTGGAAGGCCGCTTCATGTCCATTTTCCTCACCCCCAAGAACAGCAAGTAAGCAAAGTAGATACGGAAGGAGATACACCTATGCCCAAGCTGAAAACCCACAGCGGCGCGAAGAAGCGGTTCAACCTGACCAAAACCGGGAAAGTCAAGAGAGCCCGCGCCTACAAGAGCCATATCCTCACCAAGAAGGACACCAAGCGTACCCGCCGCCTGCGCAGCACGGCTTACGCCGACGTGACCAATACCGCGGCCATCAAAAAGATGATCCCGTACAAGTAAGCAGGATAGGAGGATACTACTATGGCTAGAATCAAAGGCGCGATGATGACGCGCAAGAGAAGAAATAAGACCCTGCGCCTGGCGAAGTCCTACTGGGGCTCCAAGTCCAAGCACTTCAAGATGGCCAAGCAGGCCGTCATGAAGTCCGGCAACTATGCCTTTGAAGGCCGCAAGCAGAAGAAGCGCACCTTCCGCACCATGTGGATCGCCCGCATCTCCGCCGCCGTGGCTCCCTACGAGATGAACTACTCCACCTTTATGCACGGTCTGAAGAAGGCCGGCGTGACCCTGAACCGGAAGAGCCTGTCTGAGATGGCGATTCAGGACAAGGACGCCTTCGCCGCCGTGGTCGCTCAGGCCAAGGCCGCGCTGAACTGATTTTTTAGGACCCTGCCCAAGATGGGCAGGGTCTATCCTTTTTGGAGGTGGGCAAGTGGAGCTGACCCACACCGCCGCCCGGGCCGGGCGGTTATCCGGCTTTTTGCGGCAGGATCTGGCCATGTCCCAAGGACTGATCAACCGGCTCAAGCGCCGGGAGGCGATCCTGGTCAACGGCCGGCCCGTCTGGGTGGACTATAACGTGGTTCCCGGGGATCGGATCACCGTTCTTCTGGAAGAACCGGCGGCCCAGTATCCCCCGGAAGCGGGCGACCTGACCATCCTATATGAGGACGATCACCTGCTGGCGGTGGACAAGCCCGCCGGAATGCTGATCCACCCCTCCCGGTCCCAACTCACCGGCACCCTGGCAAACCGGGTGCTGTTTTACTACCGGCAGACCGGGCAGGACTGCGCCTTTCATCCCGTCACCCGGCTGGACCGGGATACCTACGGGCTGGTGCTGCTGGCGAAAAATTCCCACGTCCACGCCGCCATGACGGCCCTGCACCGGGAAAACCGACTGGAAAAAACCTACCATGCCCTGGTTTTTCACGGCCCGGCGGCGGACAGCGGGGTTATCGACGCCCCCATCGCCCGGCTTCCCCTGCCCAGCCTGCTCCGGCAGGTGGACCCCCGAGGAAAGCCCGCCCGAACAGAGTTTCGGGTCCTTTCCCGGAGCGAAAAGGGCTCCAAGCTGGCCCTGACGCCCATCACGGGCCGCACCCATCAGCTCCGGGTCCACTGCGCCTGGATGGGCTTCCCCATTCTGGGGGATCCCCAGTACTTTAGCCCGGAGAGCATGGCCCGTTCCCGGGAGCTGGGGCTTACGGGGCAGGCCCTCAGTGCGAAAAGCCTGACCTTCCCCCACCCGGTCACAGGAGAGCGGATGGTCCTGGAATCCCGGATGGACGTGCCGGATTTGTAGATTTTTCCCAACTCCCGTGGCGGGAAAACCGGGAAAATCAGCGCGACTTCCACTTGCGTTTTTTGGCGAAAACAGGCATAATAGAACCAGCTTTATCGAATCGGCCGGCGAAAGCGGCGTAACATTTTGGGAGGATCAAATATGCAGAAGGTCTTGATTCTGGACTTCGGCGGACAGTACAATCAGCTCATCGCCCGGCGGGTGCGGGAATGCCATGTCTATTGCGAGGTGCATCCCGCCGCCAAGGCGACCCTGGACAGTGTGCGGGCCTACGATCCCATCGGCATCATTCTCACCGGCGGGCCCAACAGCGTCTACGGGGAAAACGCCCCCCGGCTGCCCCAGGCGCTTTTCAGCCTGGGCATTCCCATGCTGGGCATCTGCTACGGCTGCCAGCTCATGGCCCATCAGCTGGGCGGCACGGTCCAGGAGGCCGGAGAGCAGGACGCCCGGGAGTACGGCCGGACTCCCACCTATCTGGACACTGGCAGTCTTCTGTTCCAGGGTCTGCCGGAGGAAAATATCACTTGGATGAGCCATGGGGACTTTGTCTCCCGTCTGCCGGAGGGCTTTTCCGTCACCGCTCACACCGACGCCTGCCCCGTGGCGGCCTTTGCCTGCCCGGAGCGGGGCTTCTACGGCGTCCAGTTCCATCCCGAAGTGTCCCACACCAACCACGGGCTGGCGATGCTCCGCAGCTTCCTCTACGGGGCCTGTGGTGCCACCGGCGACTGGGTCATGGAGGACTATGTCACCACCGCCGTCCGGCAGCTCCGGGAAAAGGTGGGGCAGCAGAAGGTGCTGCTGGCCCTGTCCGGCGGCGTGGACTCCTCCGTGGCGGCGGCGCTGCTGAGCAGAGCGGTGGGCAGCCAGCTGACCTGTATTTTTGTGGACCACGGCCTGCTGCGGAAGGACGAGGGGGACCAGGTGGAGGCGGTGTTCTCCAAAATGGACCTGAACTTCATCCGGGTCAACGCCCAGGACCGGTTCCTGGGCCGCCTGGCCGGCGTGGAGGACCCGGAGGCCAAGCGGAAGATCATCGGGGAGGAATTTATCCGGGTGTTCGAGGCGGAGGCCAAAAAGCTGGGCAAGGTGGACTATCTGGCCCAGGGCACCATCTATCCCGACGTGATCGAGTCCGGCAGCGGCAGCGCCGCCGTGATCAAGAGCCACCACAATGTGGGGGGCCTGCCCGACCATGTGGACTTCCGGGAGATCTTGGAGCCTCTGCGGCTGCTGTTCAAGGACGAGGTTCGGGAGCTGGGCCGGGCCATGGGCCTTCCCGAGGCCCTGGTGAACCGGCAGCCCTTCCCCGGCCCCGGGCTGGCCATTCGGGTCATCGGCGAGGTGACCCGAGAGAAGATCGCCGCCCTTCAGGACGCGGACGCCATTTTCCGCGGCGCCCTGGAAAAATCCGGCGTGAGCAAAGACATCGGCCAGTATTTCGCGGTGCTGACCAACACCCGCTCCGTGGGCGTCATGGGCGACGGGCGCACCTACGACTATACCCTGGCCCTCCGGGCGGTGACTACCGACGATTTCATGACCGCCAAATGGGCCCGGATCCCCTACGAGCTGCTGGACGCCATCTCCGGCGACATCATCAACCACGTCAAGGGCATCAACCGCGTGGTCTACGACATCACCTCCAAACCCCCCGCGACGATTGAGTGGGAATAAGTTGAGAAGTCGTAAAAACCCAGTATTTATGCGGGTTTGCAGACTTTCGAGAGGTC
>CANRHF010000156.1 GCA_947630345.1 uncultured Oscillospiraceae bacterium
ATGAGGGGAATTGGGTAGACCTGTATTTGTATGGATTACTTCAAGATGAATTTCAGTCGATGAAAAGCTAAGTTTCCGTTTATCATCTTCCCATTAAAACGGAATACTGAAAATCAGACCGCCCGCGCACCGGCTCCCCGGTGAAAAGTCAACGGTCTTTTTTATCGTTTTATGAGCGGCGGCTGTTTTCGCCCGGCGGGCATTTTGTGCCGATTATTTTCGTTGATTTTTGGAAAGAGTAGTGTTATCATGTAAAAAATGCCCAGTGGAGGGATCAGTGTGTTTGATTATATGCGTATCGCCTGTGCCGTGCCGCAGGTTTCCGTGGGGGATGTGGAGAAAAATACCGCCGATGTCTGCGCCTACCTTGAAAAGGCGGAGCAGGCCCAGTGCGATTTAGTACTTTTCCCGGAGCTGTGCCTGACGGGGTACACCTGCGGCGACCTGTTTTTCCAGGAATCACTGCTCTCCGCCGCCCGTGCGGGATTGGAGACAGTGCTGAAAAAGTCGGCGGAGCTGCCCGGCCTGACAGTCCTGGTGGGCCTGCCCCTGTTGATCGGCGGGCAGATGTACAACATGGCTGCCGTGCTGGCTGCCGGGCGGCTGCTGGGCCTGAGCCCAAAGACATACCTTCCCAATTACGGGGAATTTTACGAGCGCCGCTGGTTCACCCCCGGCACGGCCCTGGCGGGGAAGACCGTCTCCCTCCGGGATCTGGGCCTGGAAGGGGAGGGAACCGTCCCGGTGGGCCCCGGTCTTCTCTACCGCCTGGGGGACGGGGTAACGCTTGGGGTGGAGATCTGCGAGGACCTCTGGGCCCCGCTGCCGCCCTCCACCGCCCTCTGCCTGGCCGGCGCGGAGGTGATCGCCAACCTCTCTGCCTCCAATGAGACCATCGCCAAGCGGGCCTACCGCCGGGATCTGGTGCGGCATCAGTCCGGGGCCTGCCTCTGCGCCTATGCCTATTGCTCCGCCGGCCGGACCGAGTCCACCCAGGATCTGATCTTCTCCGGCCACAGTCTCATCGCCGAAAACGGCGCCGTGCTGGCGGAGGAGCAGGAGGAGCTGGCCACGGACTATCTTCTGATCCAGGACGTGGACCTGGGGAAGCTCCGCTACGACCGCCGCCACAACAAGTGCTTCCAGGATTCCGCCGCCCTGACCGGCGCCGCCGGTCGCGTGGTGGAAGGGGAGCGGCCTCCCTGCCGGAGCGACGGCAGCCGTTACGCCTTGGAAAAGCAGCCCTTCGTCCCCGCCGCGGGCCGGGAGGAGCGGTGCATGACCATCTTCAAAATGCAGGCCGCCGGCCTGCGAAAGCGGCTGGAGACCGTCGGCGCCGACGCGGTTGTGGGGGTCTCCGGGGGCTTAGATTCCACCCTGGCTCTGCTGGTGGCCGCCGAGGCCACCCGTCAAATGGGCCGGCCCATGACCAGGGTTCACGGAATCACCATGCCCTGCTTCGGCACCACGGACCGGACCTACCGCAACGCCCTGACGCTGATGGAAAAGCTGGGCATCCAAATCGCCGAAATTCCCATCGGCCCGGCGGTGGAGCGGCATTTTCAGGACATTGGCCAGGACCCTGCCCGGCACGACGCCACCTACGAAAATTCCCAGGCCCGGGAGCGGACCCAGGTGCTGATGGACTACGCCGGAAAGGTAGGAGGTATCGTGGTGGGCACCGGGGATTTGAGCGAGCTGGCCCTGGGCTGGTGTACCTACAACGGCGACCACATGAGCATGTACGGCGTCAACGCCTCCATTCCCAAGACCCTGGTCCGCTGGATGATCGACACCATCTCTAAAATGCCCGCCTTTTCCACCGCCCGGGACGTGCTCCAGGACATTCTGGACACCCCCATCAGCCCGGAGCTGCTGCCGCCGGACGCCGCGGGGAACATCGCCCAGCAGACGGAGGATCTGGTGGGTCCCTACGCCCTCCACGACTTTTTCCTCTACTATATGCTCCGCTACGGCTTCTCCCCCAGGAAGATCTACGCCCTGGCCTGCCGGGCCTTCGATGGGGCGTACACCCCGGAGACGGTGAAAAAATGGCTCCATGAATTTTACCGCCGCTTTTTCACCCAGCAGTTCAAGCGCAGCTGCCTGCCCGACGGGGTGAAGGTGGGCTCCGTCTGCCTGAGCCCCCGGGGCGACTGGCGGATGCCCAGCGACGCCAGCGGCCGGGTCTGGCTGAAGGAGATTGAGGAATTGTAACAAAACGCAGGCCCCGGCATCCGCCGGGGCCTTAATTTACAGCTTTTCCTTTAATCTTCGGATCTCCCGGCGGTAGGCTGCCTCTCCCGCGTCGCCGGTGTAGCCCCAGCTTGCCCGGAGGGCAAGCAGCGCTTCCAAGTCCGCGACA
Source organism: uncultured Oscillospiraceae bacterium (assembly GCA_947630345.1). Taxonomy (GTDB): domain Bacteria; phylum Bacillota; class Clostridia; order Oscillospirales; family Oscillospiraceae; genus Faecousia. The sequence goes on from CANRHF010000156.1 coordinate 2,366, forward strand.
GCCCCGGAAATATCCCCCGCCAGCTCCCGGTAGTACGCGCCCGTCTCATAGAAAGTAGTGGTAGGTTCTTTCTGGAGGGACCGGGCCTTTTCGATATACTTCACAGCCCCGGCGTAATCGCCGGTCATGGCGTAGTCCTCGGCGTAGACGCCCCAGGCGAATTCGTCCTCCGGAAAACGCTCCACCATCTGCTTCCAGACATTCAGGGCCGTCTCCCGGTCCCCGGACCGCCAGGCGATCAGCCCACGGTAGTGCAGGGGCTCCCAGGAATCGTCTGCTTCTGCGAACGCCTGGCAGACCTGCCCGGCCTCGTCGAACCGGCTGTCCGCCAGCAGCGCCTCCAGCAGCCAGTGATAAGCCGCCGGAGTCTTGGGGGACAGGTCGGAAAGATCGTCGATGATCTCCCGGTGGGAATCCGCCAGCTCATAGTAGGGCTCCCGAAGCCCGGTTGCCTCCGCCAGCTCCCAGAGGGCCGCGGCGCTGTCCGGCCGCAGGGCCAGCGCCGCCTTCGCGTGTTCCGCCGCCCTGCGGCGATGGGCGTCCGCCCGGTAATTTTCCAGATAGGCCAGAAGGGTATAGGCCCGGTCGCTGTTGTCCCGACGGGCCTTTTCCAGCAGAAATTCCGCCTCCCGGTCCAAAACCGAATGGTCCACCTCCCGGTATGTGCGCAGCAGATTTTCGATCCGCTCCATCCGGGTCTCATCCGTCAGGGCAAACAGCTCGTCAATGGTGACGCCAAAATAGGCCGAGATCTCCGGCAGCAGGGAGATATCCGGCGCGTTGGTGCCTGTCTCCCACTTGCTGACGGTCTGAGTGGAGACGCCCAGGGCGCTTGCCATGACCTCCTGGGTCACGCCCCGCCGGACGCGCAGGGACCGGATCTGATTTCCAATTTCCATGGGGATTCCTCCTTCGATTTGTATGGAAACATCCTATCAGAAGCAATGCCAAAAAGCAATGACGCCGCCGGGGAGGGGAATCGCTGATCCGGCGAATCAGCCCAGGAGCAGGGCCAGCAGATACAGCGCCAGCATATGGGCAGGGTAGAAGGCGTAGCAGGCGTACTGAACAGTTTTGGAGCGGGGGCCGGGCTTGCCGTTGTAGAGCCAGATGGGGATCAGCGCCAGCACCGCCAGACCCTGCTCCGGAAGGACAAAAATGTACTCGCCAATGGGAAATTCGTACACCAGTCCCCCGATCATTTCCCAGTTAATGTAAAACAGGCACACCAGCTCCCCCAGCCAGCCGAACCGCCGTCCCCGGAAGAGATAGAACACCAGCACCGTTAAGATCCCGTAGCCGAAGTAGTCCACAAAGGTGACAAAGCCCAGTAGATACCCTACCGCCGCTACCCCCAGGAAGGACAGGGCGAAGACCCATTTTTCCTTTTCCCTTGCCTTTTCCAGCGCCATCATGGCGAGCAGCGACAGGCAGAAGGAAAACAGCACATTCTGATGGAAGGGATTGAAGATGCCCCCTTCGGTGATCAGATTAAAGGGGATTTCGGAAATCAAGGCGAAGAGGAACATCCGTTTCAGGTATTTTTTCCGGTCGTGGGTGCGGAAAAACCCTTCCACCAGCTGAAAGGCGAAAATGGGGAAGGCCATCCGCCCAATGGCGGTGAGCCAGTTCATCCCCGGCACCACCGTGGACCAGGCATGGTCGCAGAGCATCAGCGCCATGGCGATACATTTAAGCTGCAGGGCGTCGAGGCATTTCATCCGTTCCAGGCGTTCCGTCAGATTCATAGGCGCTTTCTCCTTTATAAAAGCAGGCCCCGGTGGAAAAGCCGGGGCCATGTGTTATTCCTTATAGTAGTCGTATTCCAGGATCAAATTGTTTACCCTGACAAACTCCGTCACCAGCTCCGACATCCGTTGCTGGAATTCCTGGGTGATCTCCTGGGCGTCGGGGTCCAGGTACATCACCCGGCCGTTGGAGGCGTTGTAGGCGACGCCCTCCGCCACCCAGCTGCCGTTGGGAAACAGAGCGTAGCCGGTGTACCCCGGATCAAAGGCGTCCCGGCCCAGGTAGGGAAGCTCTGTTTCCACCCCCAGCAGATTCAGCACCGTGGGCAGCAGGTCGGCGGTGTTCAGGGCCTTGGTGACCTCCATGGCGGGGCCGTCGGCGCTCCAGATAAAGCAGGGGGTCTTCTCC